>JAYTVX010000081.1:0-2120 GCA_043743775.1 Bacteroidales bacterium
TGTTTTTCAAATAACTATAAGAAAGGACTATCGAATGTAGACAAGAGTTGCACCATAGCCGTACTCTTTAAATGATGCATCTTGGTATTTTAACTTTGAGTATTTTTTGTCTAAAAGCTTACATATCTCAAATTTGAGCTTGCCGTTACCTAAACCGTGGATGAATACCATCTTCTTTGTAATATTGCTGCGTATCCCACCCTCTAAAGCGGTCTCAAATCTTGCTAGTTGCAACTGAATAATCTCGCCATTGCTTAAATCCTGATGGTTCTCAACCAGCTCATGGATATGTAAATCTACCTCTTCTGTATCGAGTTTAATATCTTTCTGAACCTTGGGCTTTGGGCTTGTATCCTTTTGTTTAATCGAGGCGTTTATGGCTTCATTTGTAATCTGCTTAAGCAGTTCTTCTTGCTTCGAATCTGCAATGGATATAATATAAGCATTCTGATCAAAGAAATCGTTCTCAATGAAAGAGCTTTCCTTACAGAGCTTGATTGGATTAATGTTAATATCAATATACTCAGGTTGCTGTATTACAAATTGCGTATTTTTAAAGAAAACGGTTTGAATGTTGATGACAAACTGGTTATTCAACTCGTTGTTTCCATAAACCTTAATAAGTTCCTTAGAATCAGGAAGAAGTATTCCTCTTTTAATTGGTGTTACATTACCTAAATTCCAAACCGATAACGAATAAAATACTCTATAATCGCTATCGTTAATGATATATAGGGTTTGATTGCCAGCGCTTAGTTTCGATGAATTCTCAGGAACAAACGCTAGGTACAAACCTATGGCATTTCCTTGTGGATCTGTTGTCTCTTTACGTATTACTACTGGTTCAGAATTCTTTTTGATATCAGAACTGGCTGCGATTTGCTGTTTCTTGCTAATTGTTTTTGTCCCAGTAGTCTCTTTATCGGGTATTATCGATAAGAGTTTTTCGTCCCCTTGACCGATTATAACTAACTCTGAATCAAGTGCAGGAATCTCAAAACCGTCATCGGTTTGAACCGCAACAGTTTTTTTATCAATAATCCTAGTAACCGTTCCGCCTCCCACATCATTAAGGAATCGTACCTTATCTCCTAGCCCGCACTTCATACTATTATGTTGATAAACAGATTAATAATAAAATAGAATATTACTGCAAAAATAGTTATTTTTGGCGAGTTTTCTTGATTTAATTATACTCCAAGTGATAAAACAACAATTTAATAGCTTTTTTATTTCTGATTTTGACTACTCATTGCCTGAAGATAGCATCGCTAAACACTCTATGGAAGAGAGGGATATGTCAAAACTTTTGATCTATAATCAATCGATTATCGATGAGGATATATTCATTAATTTAGCTGATTATCTGCCTTCAAGTAGCTTAATTCTCTTTAATAATACGAAGGTTGTTCAAGCCCGAATGCTCTTTAATAAGAGTACTGGTGCTAAGATTGAGATTTTTCTCCTTGAGCCAATTGCTCCTGTTGATTATGTTCTATCGTTTGCCAGCACAACTAAAGTTGTTTGGAAATGCATTGTTGGTAATCTAAAACGTTGGAAAGATGAGGTATTGCAGATACAAATTCAGGGTTATAGCTCATTTCTATATGCTAAAAGGATTCGAAATCTATCAGAAGGTGTTGAAGTTGAGCTATTCTGGGATGATTCTAGTATCAGCTTTGCTCGAATCGTCGAACTTTGCGGTAGAATCCCAATTCCACCCTACCTTAATAGGGATACTGAAGTGGAGGATAAAGAGAGGTATCAAACAATTTACGCGAAACCTGAGGGTTCAGTTGCTGCACCAACCGCAGGTCTACATTTTACAGATAGGGTATTTAAATCGTTGAAGGATAAAAGTATTGATGTTGAATACATTACATTACACGTTGGAGCAGGCACGTTTAAACCTGTCAAAACTGAAAATATCTCTGAACATGAAATGCATACAGAGCATTTTATAATCAGCAAGAGTACCATAGATAACCTTCTAAATCATACAGGGAAAAAGGTCGCTGTTGGGACAACAACCTTAAGAACACTTGAGAGCATGTATTGGCTTGGAGTTAAATCCATTGAAGGTAAACTTAATGAGCCTCTATTTGTTTCTCAATGGGAAC
>JAYTVX010000082.1:0-5815 GCA_043743775.1 Bacteroidales bacterium
CTTTTCGGAACTACTGGTTGAGAATTTACGAACCTATGAGGTTGAAAAGTCAGCAAAAATTATTGCCCAAATTAACTCATCATCAAAACACATCCTTGATCTACTTGATAACCTTTTAACTTGGGCTAAAACACAATCCGGTCAGATTGATTTTAACCCTAAAAATCAATTTTTACAGCCATCCATTCTGCAAATTGTTGACGTTTTAAATTTTTCGGCAAAACTTAAAAATATCTCATTTGAAATTCTACTTGAGGATGATATTGAAGTTTATGCTGATCAGGACATGCTACAAACCATTCTACGAAACCTTATTACAAACGCAATAAAATTCACCAATTCAGGTGGTATTGTTTATGTTAAAGCAATTTTAGAACAAAACCATTTAAAGATTACTATTGAGGATAACGGCATTGGAATGAATGACGAAACTCGAAATAAACTATTTAGCCTAGGAGGAAATTTAACAACTAATGGTACCGAAAACGAGAAGGGAACGGGGTTAGGGCTTATTCTATGTAAAGAATTTGTTGAGAAACACGGTGGAAAAATATGGGTTGAAAGTGAGATCGGGAAAGGAAGTCGATTTATTTTTACGCTGCCAAAATAACTCGAGTATTAGCCTATTAAGAAGCTCCGAGTTTTCAAAAAAGTTTTGAGTTCCTACTTATCCGTAACATTTATCCAGTATTGCTCTCAGAGCTAGCTCACCCATCAAATTTTATGGAACGAAATTTGGTTTTCCCTCCTACTCTTGCTTTATTAATTATTTGGTGCCTTCTGAATAAAATAAAAGTCTAACTTCGAGCTACAAAATCAACTTATAGTTCCGAGCAATTTGACTCATAAATAGAATGAAAAAAACGACAATTTTACTCCTCTTGGCATTACTATCCATAAAGGCCTTTTCTCAAAGTGATGAATTCGTTTATACAAATACTGCTTACGGGGTTGAAATTAAATTTCCCTCTAAACCTGTCATTAATGGAAATAAAAATTCTCGTTCAGATCAGCCCTGTGCAACGTTAAATCTTCCAGTGAATGAAGGTTTGGCATATCAGATACTAATTCAGAAAAATAGTGTTCTAGTAAACTATGTCAATCTTTTTAAAAATTTAGGTGGAACAGTTAAAAGTAAATATAAGGTAGATAAAATAGGTGTAACTGAAATGGAATTAATCCGACAGGGTTTATGCTATACTTATAAAATTGTCAAATGTGAAGGATCAACACTTTTGCTCTACGTTTCAAGCCAGACATGTGCTTCCGACAAAGATGTATTACCGTTTTTTAATTCTTTAAAAGTTAATGGTGTATTAGTCCAAAATCCTAATATTGACAACAGTAAGTTCAAGAATTTTGCAATTGATTATCCTTCAAAAGCTAAAACCGATACCGTTACAAAAATCGTATATGTTAATTCCGACTCAAAAAGTAGTTATCATTTTGAAAAGTTATCGGATGTAGATAAAAACATTCCACAAAACGCAATAACAAATCCTTACCGTTTTGCTTTAATAATAGGGAATGAGGATTATAGTTCTCATCAATTGGATTTAAAGAGTGAAAGCAATGTTGATTTTGCAAAAAATGATGCGTCAGCCTTTAAAGAGTATTGTATCAATACAATGGGTATTCCCGAAAAGAACATTACTTTTTTATTGGATGCCACCGTTGGTCAAATCAATCAGGGTATTGATAAACTTAAATTACTTTCAAAAGCGTGTAATGGAAAATCACAATTAATTGTCTTTTATGCTGGTCATGGATTACCCGATGAAAAAACAAAAGAACCATATTTAATCCCGGTCGATGTGAATGGTGCAAATGTTACAGCAGGGATTAAACTACAAGATTTGTACTCAAGCCTAACTGCGTTTTCATCGGAGCGTATCACCGTATATCTGGATGCCTGTTTTACAGGTGGAGGTAGAAATGCTGGTTTAATCGCAAGTCGTGGAGTTAAGATTAGACCGAAAGAGGATGTATTAGCTGGAAATATCGTTGTGTTCTCATCAAGCAGCGGAGAGCAATCTTCGCTTCCCTATTCTGATGAAAAGCATGGCATGTTTACCTATTATCTACTAAAAAAACTACAGGAAACAAAAGGGGATGTAACCTATTTAGAACTATTCGAATCGATAAACGAACGGGTCTCCATTGAAAGTTTACTGGTGAATTCTAAGGAGCAAAGCCCTGTAGTGAATACCAGTCAAGATATAGCTGAGAAATGGAAATTATGGAGATTAAAGTAATATCCTATACCTAGAAAATTCTTAGAATCTGATTTTTAACCATCCCCCTTTTTGCCCCTATGGGCAAGTGATGTATTAAACTTAAAAAGCCATCACTGAATCCTTTCATCTTAGAGTGAGGGCAAATTAATTCTACTTTAACAGATTAGAATATTCTAAGAAAAAACAACCCACTTTAATCAAAAAATGCCGTATATTTTTAATGATTTATTTTTTATGCTGTAACTTACATTTTCTATTCTTACGCCACCATTATGAAACACCCATGTTAACCTACGCACTTGATCCTGCGAGCTCAACGAAGTTAAACTTGGATGATCATAATATGGCGTTTAGCTTCGCTGAACTCCCGCTGGTCGGTTACCTAAATCGAACCCTTCGGGGTTTATCCGAACATGATTGATTATTTAACGCTGGTTAATAACGTGTTCATAATTAACAAACTAAATGTTTTGTGCGGATGAAACACCCATCATACATTCTAACACAAAAGGAGATAAATACATTATGGGTGTTTGTCTTTGGTCCCTTCGGGGTTCACGGTTTTAATTCACAAAACATGCTATTGATTTTACATCTTGCTATAAAACAAATGTCTAACTAAAATATATTCTCGTGAAAGCAAAAATAATTTTCTGCAAACTTGCACCAATTATTTTGGTGCTTTGCTTACAAATGAATGGGTATTCACAGGCTCCACAAGGATTTTCGTACCAAGCAGTAATCCGCAATTCAAGCGGGCAGCTCATCGCGAGCCAGAGCGTTAAGGTGCATATCCAGCTAACCGATCAGCTGGGTACCCTAATCCATTACGGTGAGGAGCACACCCTTACGACTAGCCCTTTGGGAATAGCAAACTTAACCATCGGTGAGGGCGCTCTAAAGCAGGGAACTCTTGCTGCAGTTCCTTGGCAGGATGGGAATGTGTTTATCAAGATGGAGATAGATCCAACGGGGACAAGTGGATACCAATCCATGGGAGACCCTGTTAAATTAAACTCAGTTCCTTACGCTCTTTATGCTGAAAATGCCAAGGAGATAGTAAGTCTACCTGATGCGGTTGACACAATTCCAATTTTCGTGGTAAGAAATAAGATTGGTCAAACAGTATTCGCCGTGTACCAATCAGGTGTAAGGGCTTATGTTAATGAATTAGGTGTTGTCAAGGGAGCCAAGGGTGGTTTCGCCGTTGGTGGGTTGACCAGCAAGGGTACCATAGATCCTCCCGAATATTTTCGTATCTACCCCGATAGTGCTAGGATATATTTAAACCCAGCAAAAGGAGCTAAGGGGGGATTTGCCGTTGGCGGATTGACCAGTAAAGGAAAAGTTAGCTCTAGCCAATTCTTAAATCTTCAGACCGATAACTATTTTATTGGACATCAAGCAGGAAAAAGCATTACCACCGGGATATACAACTCCTTTATCGGATTCCAAAGCGGTCAGATGAATACCATTGGTTCAAACAATGTATTCTTAGGCTACCAGAGTGGTTTAAATAACATATCTGGTGTAAGAAATACTTTTTTGGGGAATAAAGCGGGGTTCTCAAATACTAGCGGTCTCAGTAACGTATTTGTTGGGGATAGCGCTGGCTATTCTAGCTCAACCGGGATATATAATGTTATCATTGGCTCTAAAGCGGGGCATTTTAGTAATGCAAACTTTAATACGATTATTGGGTATAAATCAGGGTATAACATATCCTCAGGAGGGGCAAATCTATTCCTTGGTTACTTAACTGGATATTTGAATACAACCGGATATCGAAATGTGTTCTTAGGCTATTATGCCGGAAGAAACAATACAACAGGTTATACTAACACATTCATAGGAGCTTCAGCGGGTTACTCCTTAAACTCAGGCAATGCCAATATCATGATTGGGGCTAGTGCGGGGATGTCGTTTTATGGTGGCGACGATAATATTTTTATTGGAAACAATAGTGGTGCCACGGTAAAGGGCAGTACATCCATTGCCAACAACAATATTTTTATTGGATCCAGTGCTGGGAATAAAGTTACAACTGGTAGCTTTAACTCCTTCATGGGTTACAATGCTGGGTTGTCAAACACCATTGGAGCAAGTAATGTTTTCATTGGGAATCAAAGCGGATACACCAATACAGATGGTTCAAATAACGTATTCTTAGGAAATTTAGCTGGATTTACTAATAATGCCGACAACAATGTGTTCCTCGGGAACGAGAGCGGTAGATACAATACCTCTGGGACCAATAATGCATTTATGGGTTATTTCGCTGGGCGTTCAAATACTTCTGGCAGCAGTAACGTTTTTATTGGGAACCAAAGTGGAACAAGTAATACACTGGGTAAGAGTAATGTTTTTATTGGTGATAGCGTTGGAGTTTTCAACACCTCGGGAAATTATAATGTTTTCTTAGGGAATTATGCAGGTAAGGAAAATATTTTTGGGGCAAATAATGTATACATTGGTTACCAAGCAGGATATTTAGGGACTTATAGTGGTCAAAATATTTGCATTGGTAATTATGCTGGTTACTCAAATACTACAACCCAAAATCTATTTATTGGTGAATATGCAGGTGAGAAAAATACTTCTGGTTATCGAAATTCATTCGTTGGTTTCTTTGCAGGACAAGAGAACTTAACCGGGGGGCAAAATTCCTATTTTGGTCAGTTTGCAGGTGCAAATAATACTAAAAGTTATAATACATTTATTGGTTACTGGTCTGGAGGGCTAAATGTTAATGGCGCAAATAACTCATTTCTTGGATATCGGAGTGGACAAGGAAGCGATGGTTCAAATAACGTGTTCTTTGGATATCAGGCAGGGGAAGGTAATACAGGGAGTGGTAATGTGCTAATAGGATATCAGGCTGGCATGGGATCAGGTGCTAAAAGCAACGTGCTTTATATTGATAACTCGAATACAGCCACGCCGTTGATAGGTGGGGATTTTAGTACCGGTAGAGTTGGTATCAATCGCATGCCAACTACTTTGGCTACTCTTGAAGTTGGAGGAACTATATGGGCAAACGGATCAATGATTTCAGCAGGAGCAACAACATGGTCAGATGTCCGATTTAAAAAGAATATTGTTACTATTAGTAATGCACTATTAAATATATGTACCCTCAGAGGTGTAACCTATGATTGGGATAATACAAATAGTAATACTTTGAATTTTCCAAAAGGAAAACAGATAGGTGTAATTGCTCAAGAAGTTGAAAAAGTATTCCCAGAACTTGTTACAACGGGAGATGATGGCTATAAATCAGTGGCTTACGAAAAATTGTCTGCTTTGTTTATTGAGGCTATTAAAGAACAGCAGAAAGAAATTGACACCCTTAAAGCTGAACTCGAATCAATTAAAGCGTTGCTGAAAAAGTAAAAATCCCTGTCATGTCTTAAACCTGTCAGGTCTTTGAGACCTGACAGGTTTTTTTATCCTCATTGCCATTAATCAAATAAACTCAGCCCCCCTTTACTTGCATTCTTTTATTCCATAACTTTCTCTTATCCAACCAAAAACATATCGCTATGAAAGCAAAAGCCTTTGCTGGCACTCTGCTGCTA
>JAYTVX010000083.1:0-2419 GCA_043743775.1 Bacteroidales bacterium
GAGGGCTTATCAGCGATGACGCTGACACAAAACCTGACTCAACAAACCATTCAGCGCTACGTCCAGCATAAAGTGTTCCGTGATGGTTTAGATCCTCGCTTTTAACAAGCCGATGGGTTGGATACTCTTTTATCTTCATATTCTATTTTTTGTGGGGCAAAGGTAGAGTCAAAAATCAACTTTCAGAAGATGAAGGATATGTTCTAAAACTAGTAGATGGCGATTTTAACTTGAGTCCCCGTTTAATGGGTCAAGGAGTGATGGAGTAGTGCCCTAGTTCTGTGTTTTGAAATTTGATTTTTGTCTTTTGTCTTTTGCGGAAGTTTTCGCCTTTAACGATGGCCTACTAACAAGGTAAACCCCAATAAAAACCATCACAGTTGCAATAATTTTGGGGGTGTCGAGAATATCTTGACCAATTACAACGGCCACAATTGAAGCAATTACTGGTTGAGTATAATTATATATACTAACTGTTGTTGCCCTAACTTGGCGAAGACCCCAGCTCATCAGCAAGTAAGCAAGAAAAGTTGAGCCTAATAGCACAAAAAAAATCGAACCCCAAATTGAAGCAGGAATAGTTGACCAGCTATTCTGAACCAGATCGTTAAACCCTAAAGGGGTAATAAAAATCAACCCTACAAAGAAAACACCCCTCATCACTGTAATGGGATCGTACCTCTGCATCAAGGGTTTTGCAACAACTAGGTAGCCTGCATAGGCAAATGTGCTTAAGAATATCATCACATTTCCCAAGAAATGCTCAGAGCTAAAGTTGATTACCCCTCGGTTGAGAATGATTAACAAAGCTCCGCTAGCCCCCACAATCATTCCAAAAATTTTCATAAAAGTAATTCGTTCCCCTATCGCCATTGAGGCAATTATCATAACTAGAATTGGGTTAATGGTGACAATAATCGCAGAATCAATGGGCGAAGTAAAGTTCAACCCGTTCAAAAAGATAAACTGATTAAAGGCAACACCAAGAAATCCTGCTGCAATAAAACGAGGATAATCTTTACGTTGAATCTTTTCCTTTTTTACAAAAAGCGACAAAAGAAAGAATAGTGAGAACGCAGTAATAATTCTCAATAGGGTAAAACCATTCGGTTTTAGAAAATTTGGCATTATCCCCTTTGCAACTGCGTAGTTGATCCCAAAAAATATATTTGCACCGAGAATAGAAAGATGGGCTTTTAAAATTTTATCCTTTAGCATGAAGATGTTTCAAAACGTTTAAAAAAAGCAGACAAAAGTAATTAATAATCGAGTCACTCTAATTGACCAAACAATTACGAAGTAGTTTAAATGGCAATTGACGAATCAGAAACATATTATTCCTATTTTTGTTTCCTAGTTATTTTTCAAATGCACAAGATAAAAACCCCAATCGGTGAGAATCCGCTAACCAAGATCAAACTAAGAAATGCATTTTATCCTATTATCATTGGATTAGGCGTAGTTGGTTATCTTTTCTACAAAGAATTTAATCCAAGCGCTTTTGATGTTATTACCTTTAGCAGGTGGTCCGTCTGCTGGCTGATCATTGCATTCTGTTTTATGGGGATGCGCGATTTTGGGTATATGTTACGATTGAGGGTTTTAACGGAAGGAATGCTCAGCCTTAGGCAATCATTCAGGGTGATAATGCTTTGGGAGTTCACATCAGCCATTACTCCATCGGCTGTTGGTGGAACTGCAGTGGCTACATTATACGTTAATAAGGAAGGGTTAAGCGTTGGAAGAAGTTCAGCAGTAGTGATGATCACCTCATTCCTCGATGAGCTTTACTTTATACTTTTCTTTCCTATTGTTCTTTTGATCGTTTCTCCCACGGCACTCTTTGGTTTAGGAATTACAACGGGAGGTGCAGTAAAATTCTCCGAAGATCTATTCCTCTTTTGCCTAATCGGCTACTCTGTAAAATTTATTTGGGTTGCATTGCTCTCCTATGGTCTTTTTATAAATCCACGTGGTCTAAAATGGCTGCTGATGCTGATTTTCAAACTTCCACTTCTGCGTCGATGGAAGCATGGGGCAAACAGAGCAGGAACCGATATTATTCATAGCTCCAGGGAGTATCGAAAAAAGCCATTTAGTTTTTGGTTAAAAGCATTCGGGACAACCTTCTTATCTTGGACATCGAGGTATTGCGTTGTTAACGCTTTGCTGTTAGCATTCTTCGCTGTTGGAGATCATGTTCTAATTTTTGCTCGACAACTTGCCATGTGGATCATCATGCTAATCAGTCCAACCCCAGGTGGAAGCGGTTTTGCTGAGTATGTTTTTACCCGTTACCTAGGAGAGTTTATCCCTGTTGATGCTGCAGTGCTTGGTTCTGTAGTTATCGCCATGGCACTACTCTGGCGAATGATCAGCTATTACCCCTACCTATTAATTGGAGCGATTATATTTCCCC
>JAYTVX010000084.1:0-1741 GCA_043743775.1 Bacteroidales bacterium
TTGGTTAAACCCAGTCAATAAGCAGAATGCTTGCTTACCCCCATGCGATGAGTTTGTAGAGGAGGCTACGCAGATCAAGTGGAAGTTTCAGAGCAACGGATCAATCATCATAGAGCCCAAGGAGGATATCAAGAAGAGGATAGGAAGATCAATTGACTACTTCGATGCTTTAGCTAATACGTTCTATCCGCACGATCAAGAGGTAGGAGGTCAGCAAGATTTGACGGGTTTTTTTCATTAAAGTATTAACAAATCTGCTTAATATCAATAATATATCTACTAAATAATATAAATAGTAGTAATTTTGTATCAACTGTAAATGCTTAATAAAATGGAAAATACTAAAAGATATTTATTGTTAGACCAGATAAGCAGACAAATAGTAATTAAATTTCGTAGGGAAAGCGAAGCAAAAAGTAAACTGTGGATTTGGTGGAATAAAAATATTATAGTTACCCAACATGAGAATACAAAAGCAATAAGAAACCTTGATAAATCACTCAAGGAATTGGAACAATCACTTTATAATGCTGTTGAGAGAATTTGTAAATTAATACATTTAAGTAAATAGTTAACACTATGAACAATTACGACATTTCAGAAAAAACAGCAACCGAACTTTCGGAGGCTATTAAAAATATGGCAGATACAACTTCGTTCACCGATGGGATTGAAAATCTATTAAAAAGCCAAATAAACCTTATAAAATCTAAGGCAAAATACAATGAGGCTAGATTGTATCTTAAATATTTACAAGCATGGCATATTACCAAATGGTACAGGAAGCGCAAGTATGAAAAAGCTAAAATTATATCATTAAAACTATCACAGATTAAAGATATTGTAAACGATAAAAATATCTAGCCATGAGCGAAGAATTTGAATCATTTAAGGCTAAAATAAACGCTTTTAAAATAGAGTTAAAATATCTTCTAAGAAAGCACTCCATAACCATTGAAGAGCAGTCTAACTATGGAGTAATAGAGGATGACGAATATCAAGGAGAGACCTATTACTTCAAGATAGGAGAAAAAGTTTGGATTGAGGATCCTGTTATAGAAACATTAATTGAAATGACTAAAGACAAATAGCCATGGAAGCAAAAGAGTTAAGAATAGGGAATATTGTCAGTTACAATAATAAAGCGATTAAGGTTAATAATATATTGGATTTTGCAATTAACATGACATTTCATAGTATTAGCGGTGATAGGGATGAAGAAATCTTAATCGAGGAAATTGAACCAATTCCACTTACCGAAGAAATACTTTTAAAGATTGGATTTGAAAAGAGTTTTAATGTTGGTTGCTCAGAAAAAGACCATAATGTTTATTATTGGAGTGGGAAAATTAGCTTAACAATAGATTTAGAATTATCATCTGGCAATTATAATTATGATTCAACACCTGTGGATGGAGCTGAACCTTTAAAATATGTTCACCAACTTCAAAACCTATATCATGCCTTAACAGGAGAGGAATTAGATTTTAAACTGTAAGAATACTTTACTTCCATTCTATTCGGGTAGCGTAAATGCTACCCTTTTTTATTAAACTTTATCACACTTTATCAAAGGTGATTGATAAAATCATACAATCAAATTAACATAAATATCAACAGGATAACTTGCCAGAAAAAAGCGACATGGCAATCAAGGATATTATTTCACTCGCCCCTGCTGACATCTATAAGACTCTAGCGGTAAGACCAACCGAGAAGGTAAGCAAAGCAGATATTAAGA
>JAYTVX010000085.1:0-3880 GCA_043743775.1 Bacteroidales bacterium
GACTTTTAAAAGTAAATGACTGAAAAGATTCGAAAAAGTTATTAACAATATGTTGCTTATTAATAATTAGTTAAATGATTTTCTTATAGACACTAATTACAACAAATTATGATAGAGTATTAGAGGAGATTTTTAAAATATCCAATAAACCTTTTGATGGCTTCATGCATGGCATCCAAAATAAAAACAAATTTGTCACGGATTTAATTAAAGGTGATAGATGTATTCTTAAATTACATGGTAGCGTTGGGGAGGAGGAATCTTATATATTCACTCAATCTCAATATAATTCATCCTATGGTAATCCTATAAATTTTGAATTACCATTACCCAAAACACTTCGACAAATTTACATTAGTCATTCGCTTTTATTCCTTGGTTGTAGTTTAGAACAAGATAGAACACTTGAATTATTTCAAACAATCAAAAACGAAGGACATTTTGAGATACCACAACATTTTGCTATTCTGTCTCAACCATCTGATCCTACAAGAAAAAGAGAAAAAGAAAACTATTTAAGAGAAATAAATATTAAAACACTTTGGTATCCAACAGATGAGCATGAAAATGTTGGGAAGATATTAAACCTTGCTGTTGATTTATCTAATAATAAAAATAATAACATTTTGAAATCATGATAAACGAAGAAAAACTAGAAAGTTTAGCGTTATCTTGGTTTCAAGATACGGGCTATAATTACATTCATGGCAAAGAAATTGCCCCTGAAAGTGCAACTCCATACCGAAACGATTACAAAGAAGTATTGCTATTTAATGAATGTATTGCTTCCTTAAAGAATATTAATCCCGACATACCAACTGAAAAACTCGAAGAGGCTATTCGTTTAGTAAAAAATACCGTAGGGTCAAATACCATTTATAAAAACAAAACCATTCACAATTTGCTGTTGGAAGGTATAAAAGTGGAGTTTGAAAAGAATGGAGAAAAAACAGAAGATTTAGTATATCTGTTTGACTTTAAAACACCTAAAAACAATCGTTTTTTAGTTGTGAATCAATTTGCTATTGCAGGCGATAAACATACCCGCCGACCTGATATTGTGGTTTTTATTAATGGTTTCCCTGTATCTGTTGTAGAGCTCAAAAATCCTGCTGATGAAGAAACGGACATTTGGGATGCATACAACCAATTGCAAACCTACAAACTTGATATTGAAGACCTTTTTCTTTTTAACGAAGCCTTGGTTGTTTCCGATGGTACTTCGGCGCGCATTGGCTCATTGACCGCAAACAAAGAGCGTTTTCAACCTTGGCGTACGATTTCCGACCAAGACGACCGCCCCTTGGTTGCTTTCGAATTAGAAAATGTGATAAAAGGATTTTTCAATCCCGAATTGTTTTTAGATTATATCCGTCATTTTATACTTTACGAACAAGATGGAAATATTCTAATCAAAAAGATTGCTGCCTATCATCAGTTTCATGCAGTACGTGAAGCCGTAAAAGCAACCATTATTGCGGCAAATGTACCGGAGTTAAGCATTGTTGGTGAGCCTCGTGCAACGTATGGCAACGAAGTTAAACCCGGTTGTAAAAAAGCGGGTGTAATTTGGCATACCCAAGGTTCAGGAAAAAGTATATCAATGGTTTGCTATGCAGGTAAATTACTGCAACAACCTCAAATGCAGAACCCCACCATTGTAGTTGTTACCGACCGTTCTGATTTAGATGGGCAACTGTTTAAAACATTTTCCCAATCTGCTGATTTATTAAAACAAACACCTGTCCAAGCAAATAGTCGCGAAGATTTACGGGACATACTCGAAAGCAAACAAGTTGGGGGTATTGTATTTACAACAATTCAGAAATTTTCTTTGCTCGACGGCGAATCAAAACATCCACTATTAACCAAACGTCACAATATTGTTGTAATCAGCGACGAAGCACATCGCAGTCAATATGGCGATAAACCAAAGCTTGATACAAAAACCGGAATTTATAAATACGGTTTTTCTCAGCATATGCGCGATGCTCTTAAAAATGCAACATTTATTGGTTTTACAGGTACTCCAATTTCATTTGCAGATAAGGATACACAGACCGTCTTTGGCGATTATATAAGCATTTACGATATACAAGATGCTGTTGTTGATGGAGCAACAGTCCCCATTTTTTATGAAAGCCGATTAGCAAAACTTGACATCAATCAAGCTGCCATTGACACATTGAGTCAGGAAGTAGAGGAAATAATTGAGGACGAGGAAGATTTAATTCTACGCGAATCAACCAAAAGTAAATGGGCTGAATTAGAAAAACTGGTAGGTTCTGAACCTAGGTTAAAACAGGTTGCAGCCGATTTAGTTGAGCATTTCTGTAAACGAACTTCTTCCATTGAAGGTAAGGCCATGGTTGTTTGTATGAGCCGCGAAATTTGCGCTAGGTTATACAAAGCTATTATTGCTATAAAACCTGAGTGGCACGATCAAGACCCAACAAAAGGTTCAATAAAAATAGTAATGACAGGTTCAGCTTCCGACCGCGAAATACTGCAACCTCATATTTACTCTAAGGCAGTTAAGAAAAACCTTGAGAATCGTTTTAAAGATGCTAAAGACACTTTAAAAATTGTAATTGTTCGGGATATGTGGCTCACTGGCTTTGATGCTCCACCATGCCATACCATGTATATCGACAAGCCAATGAAAGGCCACAATTTAATGCAGGCTATTGCTCGTGTAAATCGAGTATTTAAAGATAAACCAGGTGGTTTAGTAGTCGATTATATTGGTGTTGCCAACGAACTAAAGCAGGCGTTAAAGACATATACAGATGCTGATGGTAAAGGCTCTCCTACGTTACGCACACAAGAAGCTTTATCAATTTTACTAAAGAATATGGATGCAATAAGGGGTATGTTTCATGGTTTCGATTACAGCAACTATAAAACAAAAGCACTACAATTGCTTGTTCCTGCAACCAACCATATTTTACAAGACCAGAAGAATGGCAAAAAACGCTTTCTCGATTTAATTCTTTCAATAAATAAGTCCTTTTCCCTTTGTAGTACAATGGATGAGGTAAAAGAATTGAAAATTGAAATTGCCTTTTTAGATGCCATTAAAGCAACAATACTTAAATATACTAGCGTTGATAAAAAACGCCTTGAAGAAGAAAAAAATAGTGCTTTAAAGCAAATACTCGACAATGCTATTATTGCCGAAGGAGTAACGGATGTTTTTGAATTAGCAGGTTTGCAAAAGCCTAACATTGGTTTGCTTTCTCCCGAATTTTTGGAAGATGTTCGCCGGATGAAATATAAAAATCTTGCAGTAGAGTTACTTGAAAGACTATTGAAAGATGAAATCAAAGCACATTCAAAGGGTAATATTGTTCAAGAGAAAAAATTTGGTGACCGACTTTTAGAATCGCTTCGGAAATACCACAACCGAGCCATTGAAACGGCTCAGGTAATTGAAGAACTCATTCAAATGGCAAAAGATTTTCAGGATGCCATGAAGCGAGAAGAAGAATTAGATTTAAACCCTGATGAAATACGCTTTTATGATGCTTTATCTGAAAACAATACAGGTGAAGAAGCTTTAACCAACGAAGATATAAAGCAGATTGCTATTGAATTAACACAAAAGTTAAGAGAAAGCACTACTGTTGATTGGCAGGTTAGAGATAGTGTCCGAGCTAAAATCCGGAATATGGTAAGGCGTATGTTGAGAAAATATGGTTATCCGCCAGGCGAATATTCTGCAAATGCAATCGAATTGGTTTTAAAGCAAGCTGAGGTTTTGGCTGAAGGTTGGACTAAATAATTAGTGTCTATAAGAAAATCATTTAACTAATTATTAATAAGCAACATATTGTTAATAACTTTTTCGAATCTTTTCAGTCATTTACTTTTAAAAGTC
>JAYTVX010000086.1:0-7452 GCA_043743775.1 Bacteroidales bacterium
TTCTAAAAACTTTTCGTAAAGCTCCGTGATTAATGGATTTTTATGAGAGGCTTTAAGGGTATCAACCTCATCAATCTCATAAAGCGATCGAATGCGAGCCTTAACATCCTTTTCACCTGATTTAAAGGGTTGGCCTCCACCATTCACACACCCTCCAGGGCATGCCATCACTTCAATGTAATGAGCATTAATCGTTTTCTTTAGAATGCCCTCCATTAACTTGTCTATTCCAGTTAAACCATTCGCCAGAATAACCTTAAACTCCTTTCCTCCAATTTTAACAGGAATCTCCTTAATCCCAGTTACTGATCTTAAATCATGTAGTTTCAATGAATTTAACTCTTTCCCAGTAATTCTATGATGAAGTGTTCTTAAAATCGCTTCGGTTGTACCCCCGGATGTTCCGAATAGTTTACCCGCTGAACTCCTCATATTGAAAGGTGAATCGGGCGATTGGGGTTCAATATTATGAATATCAATCCCGTAAAGTTTGATTAACCTCGATAATTCACGGGTTGTAAGTACAACATCAACATCTGATATTGCTTTATGGGTCATCTCCTCGCGCTGAGCCTCAAACTTTTTTGCCAAGCAAGGCATTATTGCAACGGAGTATAAGGAATTTGGATTAATGCTCTGATGAGGTGCAAAGTAGGATTTTATGATAGACCCAAGCATTTGCTGGGGCGATTTACAGGTTGATATGTAAGGAAGTACTTCGGGATAAAACTGCTCGGCATACTTTACCCAAGCAGGGCAGCAACTTGATATTATTGGAAAACCTTCACCGGTTTCCATCTTTTGCATAATCACCTCAACGGTTTCCATCACAGCTAAATCTGCAGCAAAAGCTGTATCAAAAATATGGCTAAACCCAATCTTGCGAAGTGCTGCGTTGATAACTCCATTGATATCCTTCCCTGCTTTAATACCAAACTCCTCCGCAAGGGATACGGTAACAGCAGGTCCATACTGAACAACGACCTGTAACGAAGGGTTATTCAAAGAGTCGAGCACCTCATCCATATAGCTATGCTCGTGAAGCGCTCCGGTTGGACAAACCATTACACAACGCCCACAGTTTATACAGCTGGAGAAGTTAAGGTCACGAGCCATTGCTGTTCCGACGATGGTTCGGTTTCCCCTATTCAGAAAATCGAGGGTGGATACCGATTGAATCTCATCGCAAACACGAACACAACGACCACAAAGAATACATTTAGCTGGATCGCGCACAATGCTAGGACTTGAAAGATCAAGCTTATGACGGCTCTTTTTTCCTGCAATCCTTCTCTCCCGGATATTTAAATCGATGGCTAGATCTTGTAACTCACAGCAGCCATTCCTCTCGCAGTATAAACAATCATCAGGATGATTCGAAAGAAGTAATTCAACAAGGGTTTTGCGTGCTTTTACCACTCTAGGAGAATGGGTTTTAATCTTCATCGATTCCTCAACGGGGTGCGAACAAGAGGTTACAAGATTTTCTTTCCCTTCAACCTCAACAACGCAAACTCTGCATGCCCCAGTAGGTGAAAGATCTTTCATATTACATAACGTAGGCACCTTGATACCATTCCGATAAAGCGCTGAAAGAATTGTCTCACCCTTGCGAACCTCAATTACCCTATTGTTTACTTCAATATTGAACTGCATAGCTTGAATAGTTGTTCGTTGACAGTTGATAGTTACTTTTTAACTTTTAACTTTTAACTTTTAACTTTTAACTTTTAACTTTTAACTTTTAACTTATTTAAAATATACCGCCGAAAACTTGCACACTTCATCACAAATACCACAACCAATACACTTATCTTCAACCACAAAGTAGGGTGAACGTGGCGTTCCGATAATTGCGCTAGTTGGGCATTTCTTTGCACAGGCTGTACACCCAGTACATTTTTCAATATCAATATAGAATGTGCGTAAATCGCGACACACACCAGCTTTACACTTACGATCGAAGATATGCTCCTCGTACTCATCGCGAAAAAGTTTTAAAGTACGCAGTACAGGATTTGGCGCTGTTTGCCCAAGCCCACAAAGTGACGTATCTCGCATGACCTCGGCCAAACTCTCAAGGTGGATAACCCCTTTGAATCGTTCGAGGGTATTATGTCCATTTTCGTTAATGGGACGTTTAGATATATTCTGAAGTATTTCGAGCATTCTTCGAGAACCTTCACGGCAAGGAATACATTTGCCACAGCTTTCTTTCTGTATAAAATGCATGAAATACTTCACCAAATCGATAATGCAAATGGAATCATCGAGAACCTGAATGCCCCCAGAACCAATTGCAAGACCAGCTTCTTTAAGCCTATCAAAATCGATAGGAACATCGAGTTCTTCGGGTAATGCACTAAAACCTGATGGACCGCCTATATGGATTGCTTTTAACTTTTTACCATTTTCGACTCCACCAACAATATCAATAATTTTTGATAATGGAGTTCCCATTGATACTTCAACCATGCAAGTCTTATTTGCTCTTCCTGAAATTGAAAATAGCTTAGTTCCCTTCGATTTTTCGGTGCCAATGGAAGTAAACCAACCAACCCCATTGAGGATTATGCTGGAGATATTTGCAATTGTTTCTACATTATTCACAACTGTTGGTTTTCCGAATAGACCTTGTTCAGTTGGGTATGGCGGCTTTACACTTGGCATTCCACGCTTCCCCTCAATGCTTCTGATTAAGGCAGTCTCTTCGCCACATACGTAGGCACCAGGTCCCTTGCGAACTGAAATATCGATATTAAATCCACTATCAAGAATATTATGTCCAAGCAGACCCACCTCGTATGCTTGATTAATAGCACCTTCAAGCCTTGCTACAGTTAAACTATTGCTATTGCGGGTGTAGATTATCGCTTTACTTGCACCAATAGCGTATGAGCTGATTATTAAGCCCTCAATAATTCTATGAGGATCGCTCTCCATCAATAACCGATAAACAAATGCTCCAGGATCGCTTTCATCGGCATTACAAATCATGTATCGCTGATCAGTGGAAACCTCCAAAGCCTTTCGCCATTTTGTTCCAGTTGGGTATCCTCCACCACCCCTACCCCTTAAACCGCTCTGTTCAACCATAGAACATATCTCGTCGTAGGTATGATTTCGAATAGCTTTTGCCAAAGCCCGATAACCTCCACGTGCCATATAATCGATGATACTACTAGGATCGATAATCCCGCAGTTTGAGAGGATTACCCGATTCTGCTCTTTGAAATAGGTTAACTCGTCAAGAAAAGGAACCTCCTGCCAAACTTCATGGAACTTATGACGATACTGACCAAGAACCATTTCGGTGGGAATAAAACCATTTAGTACACCATCAAGAATCGTTGGAATATCATTAGGGGTAACTTTCCGGAATACGATTCGGTTTTTACCAGGGATATGGATATCAACCAATGGTTCATCGGAGCATAAGCCAAGGCTACCAATTGTAATAATATCTATATCTAAGTGATTTTCTGCAATATAATCTTCAATCGCTTTTTTAACACTTAATGCTCCAGCACACACTGATGAGCTTGTAATTCCTATATAAACAATGGGTTTCGAAATCTTATTACGTCGAAAAACTTCTAGTCGATCCTCAATATTCTTAGGATAACTCGAAGGATCGTTTATTAAAACTTGATCAATAAAAAACTTTATCCTATTTGCATGATCTAGATTATCCATAGTCTTTTGAATCAAATTTTATTGAATAAATTACTATTCACCGCTGAGCTCCACTAAAAGTTGTTTTATTCTCTCAGCCGTTAAATTGCTATGATATTCCCCATTTATCGCTATCACTGGCGATTGCGCACACGCCCCAATACAAGGCACAACCTCAAGGCTATACTTCCCATTGCGGGAAGTTTGACCCGCTTTAATCTTTAACCTTTTCTCTATGATCTCGATAATTGAAACAGCACCAAGCATATGACAAGCTGTACCATGACATACCTGAATATGGTTTATACCCTTAGGCTCGAATCTAAACTGGTTGTAAAATGTTGCTAATCCATAAATCTTGCTTGTGGGTAAATCTAAATGTTTACCTACGATTACGATAGCCTCTTCGGACAGATATCCAATCTCCTCCTGAATATCCTGAAGTATAGGAATTAAACTATCGCGACGTGAATGGCTGTATTTCTCAAGTAGTATCTTAATTTTATTCTCCATCGAATCAGGGCCTAAATGGTTAATTTTATTAGAAAGAATATACTCTATTCAGTTTTAAACGAAGGATATGCGTAACTATTGTTTTTTCACTAACAGTTAATAATATGCTGAATTTCATGCATTTAGATACGTTTTTCGAATATTTATCAGCTAACAATTTACTAAAACAAATGCGAAAAGCCAACTAATTAGTAACTTTGTAATGATTTAATGAAGTGTTATAAATCATATCCGCTAAAGCATAGATTTTATGAGTGTTACAAAGATTTATTATCTATAATCTATATTGCTGCTAATTGATTAATAATTTATAACTTTGCTTGTTAGTAGATTAACATCAATCATAGAATGAATAATAAAACCGAAGTGGTTATTTGTCTTGGAAGTTCTTGTTTTGCACGTGGAAACAAGATGACATTAAAGATAATCGAGAAGTATATTAAAGAAAATAACCTCTATGATAAAGTTTTTTTTCACGGTGGTCATTGCTTTGGTAAATGTACTGAAGGTCCTGTTGTTAAGATTGATGATACAATCCATACAGGGGTAACCGAGCTGAGTATTATTGATATTCTGAATAGTAAGTTTAAGAAAGTATAATCACCCTAATACATTATCAAATGTCGCAATTATTTGAGATAAGCAAGGAGAGCTGCATTAACTGCTACGCCTGCGTTAGGGTATGTCCGGTAAAAGCCGTAGAGGTGAAAGCAGGACAGAGTTTTGCAAAAATTCTACCTGAAAGGTGTATCGGATGCGGAAGTTGCCTAAACATTTGCCCTGTTAATGCAGTTAAATACTTCTCTTCAAAGGAAGAGGTAAAAACACTTTTAAGTTCGGGTGCTAAGGTTGCTGCTATATGCGCTCCAAGTATCTCAGGAGAATTTGTCGACATAACCGACTATCGCAAGTTTGTTGAGATGATAAAGTCCCTTGGTTTCACTTACGTATGCGAGGTAACCTTTGGTGTAGATCTAATTGCACGCGAATACAAGAAGCTATTCGACAATTTTAAAGGAAAATATTTTCTTACAACGACATGTCCTGTTGTGGTTTCTTTGATTGAGAAGTACCACCCAGAACTGATTAATAACTTAGCTCCTATCGTTTCGCCAATGGTTGCAACTGCTAAGGCTGTTCACAATCTTTACGGCGAAGAAACAAAAGTTGTTCTTATTGGTCCCTGTATTCAGAATAAGGAGGAGATTGGATTTTACAAGGGTGATGGCAAAATTGATTCCGTTTTGTCATTCGTAGAACTGCGTGAGCTCTTCGATGAGTTTAATATCAAAGAGAGTAACGTTGAATACTCCGAATTCGATGAACCTATTGGCTACAAAGGATCTCTGTTCCCCATTAGTAATGGATTACTGCAGGCAGTTGATATCAGCGAGGATCTGCTTATCGGAAAGGTAATTACTACTGAGGGCCGTGATAACCTCTTGGATGCCGTTGAGCAGTTTGAATCGAGCGCCGAGATTATTAATCGCCATTTCAACCTTTTCTACTGCGAGGGTTGTATTATGGGTCCAGGAACCTCAAAGGGTGGGAAAAAGTATATTCGACGAACAATGGTTGTAAACTATGCCAAAAAGCGGTTGAAGACTTTTAAACTTGAAGCCTGGGAAAAACACATTGAACAATTTGAAAAGTTGGATTTCTCGAGGTCGTTTACCATGGATGACCAACGATTAAGCCCCCCTGAAGAGGAAAAAATTCAAGAGGTTTTGAAGGTAATCGATAAGGAGTTCATCGAAAAGGATTCAGGGTGTGAAGCTTGTGGCTATGCTTCGTGCCGTGATTTTGCGGTTGCGGTTGCGTCCGGATTGGCCAATACCGATATGTGCTTAAACTATTCGCTCAAGAATCGACAGGAGTATATCAAAACCCTTCGTGCAACGAACGAGAAATTAGCTAAGACTCAGGATGCTCTTAAAGAATCGGAAAAAAAGGCTCGCGTAGAGCAGGAAGCTGCCCGCGAAGCTTCCGATACGATTACAACCATGCTTAAAAAACTACCTTCAGCAGTGGTTATTATCGACAAGAAAATGAAAATCTTGCAGAGCAACCAAAGCTTTATCGATCTACTTGGCGACGATGCACTTGAAATTAATGAGATTATACCTGGGCTTGTTAATGCAGATCTGAAGAGTCTGCTCCCCTATAATATTCATAACCTATTCACCTACGTTATCCAGAATAATGATGATATTCTTAACCGTGATATCCACTATAAGGAAAGTCTTTTGAATATCTCCGTTTTCACGATTAAAAAAAATAGCATAGTTGGTGCGGTAATCCGCGACCTTTACGCACCAGAGGTTCGTAAAGAGGAGGTTATTAAACGTATTACCGATGTTGTTGATAAGAACCTTGCGATGGTTCAGAAGATTGGATTCCTTCTTGGTGAGGGTGCTGCTGAAACCGAGCAGATGCTTAATTCAATCATTAATGCGTATAAGGAGGGTGACAAAAGAAGTGACAAGTGACAAGCAAAAATAAGATTTCAATCTAGAAATTCCTGAATTCAACGAGCATCTGTCAACTAACAACCGTCAACTAACAACTAAATGAATGTCCGAGAGTTTTTTTATAGAGGTTAATTGTCATCAGAAGAATCACGATGGTGAGCGTATTTGCGGCGATGTGTTCTACTCCCAAAGAGTTCAAGGGGAAGAACGGACTATCCTTGTATTATCCGATGGAATGGGACATGGCGTTAAAGCAAATGTATTGGCGACCCTCACCTCTACCCTTGCGTTGAATTTTACAAAAGAGCATAAGGATATCAATACCATTGCCGATGTTATAATGAATACTCTCCCCGTTTGCTCCGAACGGAAAATGAGCTACTCAACCTTTACCATTGTTGATATTGAGCATAACGGCGAAACTCGAATTCTTGAGTACGATAATCCCGAATGCTTTTTTATGCGAGGCGCTGAAAAATTGGAGATGCAATGGCAATGCGTTATCCTTAAAACCGATAAAAACGCAGGGAAAGAGCTTAAGTATTGCTCCTTTATCCCCCAAAAGGAGGATAGAATAATACTTTGGAGCGATGGTATTACCCAATCGGGAATGGGGACTGATTATCCATTCGGTTGGGGCGATGAAGCGCGCGAGTTTGTTGCTAAAATAGTTAAGAACGAACACGATATCTCGGCCCGTAAGCTCAGCACCAAAGTGGTAAATATGGCCTATGTTAACGATGGCTATCACCCAAAGGATGATGCAAGTTGTGCTACAATATACTTTCGTGAA
>JAYTVX010000087.1:0-4194 GCA_043743775.1 Bacteroidales bacterium
TGAACGGAGTAGCTTCGGGACCTCGAAAATCAAATCAGAATACCCTGATTTTCTCGAAGTACAAATAAAGTCTTTCCAGGACTTCTTTCAACTGGAGACAAATCCTGACAACCGTGTAAATGAAGGCCTTTTTAAGGTTTTTTCGGAAAATTTTCCTATTACCGATGCCAGGAACAATTTTGTTCTCGAGTTTTTAGATTATTTTATTGATCCACCCCGCTATTCAATTGAGGAGTGCATCGAAAGAGGGTTGACCTACAGTGTTCCTCTAAAAGCAAAATTAAAACTCTTCTGTACCGATCCCGAGCACGAAGATTTCGAAACTATAATACAGGACGTTTATTTGGGTATGATCCCTTACATGACTCCTAAAGGTACCTTCGTTGTGAATGGTGCTGAACGTGTTGTTGTTTCGCAGTTGCATCGTTCGCCCGGAGTATTTTTCGGTACAAGTTTTCATACCAACGGCCAGCAGCTATACTCGGCCAGGATTATCCCTTTCAAAGGGTCCTGGATGGAGTTTACTACTGACATCAACCATGTGATGTACGCTTACATCGACCGGAAGAAAAAATTACCTGTAACAACCCTGTTACGGGCAATAGGTTATGAAAGCGATAAAGACATTCTTGAAATCTTTAACCTCGCCGAGGAAATTAAGGTAAGCAAAGCCGGTCTGAAAAAATACGTCGGACGGAAACTTGCCGCAAGGGTACTCAGGACCTGGATTGAAGATTTTGGTGATGAGGATACAGGCGAAGTTGTTTCTATCGAACGTACTGATGTAATTATTGATCGCGAAACTGTTATTGAAAATAATCATATTGATATGATTGTTGATTCAGGCGCTAAATCAATTCTTCTGCATCGCGATGATATCAATTCGCAGGATTTCTCAATCATTTTCAATACCCTTCAAAAGGATACCGCCAACAGCTCAAAAGAGGCTGTTGAATATATATACAGGCAGTTGCGTAATGCCGAACCACCCGATGAAGAAACAGCACGTGGTATTATCGAGAAGCTTTTCTTCTCAGATAAACGCTACGATTTGGGGGATGTAGGACGTTACAGGATCAACAAAAAACTGTCACTTGATATCCCAATCGAAACAAAGGTTCTCACAAAAGAAGATCTTATTTCGATTATAAAATATCTTATCGGTTTGATCAACTCAAAAACTGAGGTTGATGATATCGATCACTTAAGTAACCGTCGTGTTCGTACTGTTGGAGAACAATTGTACAACCAGTTTGGTGTAGGTTTGGCCCGTATGGCCCGTACTATCAGGGAACGTATGAATGTACGTGACAATGAAGTATTTACACCAATGGATCTGATTAATGCCAAAACATTGTCGAGTGTAATCAACTCGTTCTTTGGCACCAACCAGTTGTCACAGTTCATGGATCAGACCAACCCGCTGAGTGAGATTGCTCACAAACGCAGGGTATCCGCACTGGGACCAGGAGGTCTTTCGCGCGAAAGAGCCGGTTTTGAAGTACGCGACGTTCACTATACTCACTACGGTCGCCTCTGTACCATTGAAACACCTGAAGGCCCGAATATCGGACTTATTTCTTCGTTATGCGTTTTCGCTAAAATCAACAAACTTGGTTTTATCGAAACTCCTTATAAAACGGTTACAAACGGTAAGGTTGACCTTGCCGAAACCATGTACCTGAGCGCTGAGGAAGAAGAAAACAAGATTATTGCCCAGGCAACTACTCCTATGGATGACCAGGGTAATTTTGCTTCCGATAAAGTTAAAGTACGTTACCTTGCCGATTATCCTCTTATCGAAAAAGAGAAAGTCGACCTTATTGATATTGCTCCCAACCAGATCGCTTCGATTGCTGCATCGCTGATTCCTTTCCTGGAGCATGATGATGCCAACCGCGCGCTGATGGGATCGAACATGATGCGCCAGGCTGTGCCACTGCTTAATCCTGAAAGACCAATTGTCGGAACAGGTATTGAAGCCCGCGTTGCCCAGGATTCACGTGTACTTATCAATGCTGAAGGCGATGGTATTGTTGAGTATGTAGATTCAGTTCAGATTGTTATCCGCTATGCCCGACTGGAAGAAGAAAGACTTGTAAGTTTTGACGAAGATGTTAAAGTGTACAATCTTACCAAGTTTGCACGTACCAACCAGAATACCTGTATGAACCTCAGGCCTATCGTCCGCAAAGGTGATAAGGTGAAAAAGGGACAGGTATTATGCGAAGGTTATGCAACCCAGGCTGGTGAACTTGCTCTTGGCCGTAACCTGATGGTTGCGTTCATGCCATGGAAAGGTTACAATTTTGAAGATGCTATTGTAATTTCTGAGCGCGTTGTGAAAGAAGATATTTTCACCTCATTGCATATTGAAGAATTTACGCTGGAAGTTCGCGATACCAAACGTGGTGTTGAAGAACTTACCAATGATATTCCTAATGTAAGCCAGGAAGCTACAAAGGATCTTGACGAAAGCGGATTGATCCGTATTGGTGCTGAAGTAAACGAAGGAGATATTTTAATCGGTAAGATTACTCCTAAGGGAGAAAGCGATCCGACTCCTGAAGAAAAATTACTCCGTGCAATCTTCGGTGATAAAGCCGGCGATGTGAAAGATGCTTCACTTAAAGCACCTCCTTCGATGAAGGGCGTTGTTATAAGCAAGAAACTTTTCTCACGTGTAGTTAAGGATAAAAAGCTCAAAGCTAAAGAAAAGGATTTTGTTAAGGAACTTGATGAGGAATTCTCAAAAAGTACCACAGATCTGAAACAGAAGCTTGTTGATAAACTTACAGTTCTTGTTAGTGGCAAAACTTCGCAGGGAGTTTACAATAACTTCAAGAACGAAATGGTTCCCAAAAAGGTGAAGTTCACCCAGAAAATGTTAATGGGAATTGATTTTATAAATGTAAATCCTAACAAATGGACAACCGATAAAGATGTTAATGAGCTTATCAAACAGCTTATCAACAACTTCATCATAAAGTACAAAGAAATTCTGGGTGTTTACAACCGGAAGAAATTTGTTGCAACTGTTGGTGATGAATTGCCAAACGGAATCGTTCAGATGGCTAAAGTTTACGTAGCTAAAAAACGTAAACTTAAAGTAGGGGATAAGATGGCAGGACGCCACGGGAATAAAGGTATTGTTGCACGTATTGTTCGTGAAGAAGACATGCCTTTCCTCGAAGACGGAACACCTGTTGATATCGTATTGAACCCGCTTGGTGTACCATCACGTATGAACCTCGGACAGATTTTCGAAACTGTACTGGGATGGGCCGGAGCTAAAACCGGAACCCATTTTGCTACACCTATTTTCGACGGTGGTTCAATTGATCAGATCAATGAACTCATGGTTAAAGCAGGATTACCCGAAAACGGAAAAGTTTTCCTGTATGACGGCGGAACTGGTGAGCAATTTGATCAGACTGCTACAGTTGGTTACATCTACATGCTGAAACTTCACCATATGGTTGACGACAAGATGCATGCACGTTCAATCGGACCATATTCACTCATCACACAGCAGCCACTTGGAGGTAAAGCTCAATTCGGCGGTCAGCGTTTCGGTGAAATGGAAGTCTGGGCACTCGAAGCATATGGCGCTGCCAATATTCTTCAGGAAGTTCTGACTGTTAAATCCGATGACGTGGTAGGAAGAGCAAAAGCATACGAAGCCATTGTAAAAGGTGAAAATATGCCCGTTCCAGGTATCCCCGAATCATTCAATGTACTTGTTCACGAGCTCAGAGGCTTAGGCCTTAGCGTAAGCTTCGAATAGATATTCAAAGGCCGCGAAGCATCATGTTTTTAAAGACATGATGCTTTGTCAGGCTAAAAATATTTATAGTGTAACAACAGTAATTTTAATCGTTAATCCTTTCTTGATATATGGCTTTCAGAAAAGAAAATACAGCCGCTAACAAATTTTCCAGAATCCGGATAAGCCTCGCTTCCCCTGAATCAATTTTGGAAAGATCAAGCGGTGAAGTACTTAAACCCGAAACTATAAACTACAGAACATATAAGCCTGAAAGGGATGGTTTGTTCTGTGAACGCATTTTCGGTCCTGTGAAGGATTGGGAATGTCATTGCGGGAAATACAAGCGGATCAGGTACAAAGGTATTGTTTGCGACCGTTGCGGTGTTGAAGTAACCGAGAAAAAGGTTCGCCGCGAACGCATGGGA
>JAYTVX010000088.1:0-10284 GCA_043743775.1 Bacteroidales bacterium
TATATTCTGAGCTGGAGTTGCAAGGGATGTGGTTAATTGTAATACATCTGATAAAACTACTGGCGTAGTTGGGGTTATTGTAGCCCTAAACTTAAGCGACGATTTGGCAACCACAGTCTGCGGAAATACGCCTGATGCATTTGCCAATGCCCAGAACCAGTAATCACCAGATTTGGTGTACACCTCAATTTTGATTGATGAGTAAAGACTGGATGTGGCACTTGAAATTGTAAAGTTAGCTGAACCAGTATTTTTAACTTCGAACTCTTTTGTAATGGTTGGTACCTTTGAGTTTACCATTACATTGCCAAAAGCAATAGAATCAGGTTTCTGAATCTGCGGTGTTCCTGATACAACAATCTTTATCGGCAACTTTTTATTCAAGGCTAGCGGATCGTTCGATATAAACTGCATGCTATCCGCATATGTATTAGCAACTAATTCTTTGGCTGATAGGTTCAATGTGAAATCCTTGCTATTACCAGGTGTTATGGCGTATGTTCTAACCGGGTAAAGCATAATGGACATGTTTGCATTCACTACCAGTTGATGGTCCGAAATCAGTACACCATCAGTACCATCGCTATTTTCAATTCCGATTACGCCATTATTAGTGACAGTATTTGATGTATTTACGGGCATAACGTATTGAAATTTGATATTACCGTTTTTATAAAGAATCACTTCGTACGAAATAGGATCGCCCATGGTGAATGCAGAATTGTAATCACGATATTCAACTATAACTCTATCCGATTCAACTTTATACCATGGACCTGCCAATGGATACATTACTATCCAGTCGGGGCCACCAAAAATGAATAGTGGCGCAATAAAGTTGTTAGGTTGACCTTTGTAAGGAATAGTTGTGGAGCCCATAAAATAGTTAATATCGTTTTGGTCTTTTGTAAAAGTTACCAATCCACTTAATCCAATGAACAACGTGTCGTAGCTATTGCCGTAGTAATCAAATGTAAATGGCAATTTCACACCAGAAGCCCATTCTGGACCACTCCATGAATCAAGTCCTTCAATTTTCGTTCCTCCATCCCCAGCAATTTCAACCCATTCGTAGGTTGGACCGCCATAATCCTTGCTTGATTTCCATTTATAGGAATAGCCAAACTCATTGGTTGACGTAGTTGATTCGCTGACTGATGCCCATTCGTTGTTTACTGGCGCGACGTTCAGGTTAACAGTTCCAGTATTCTTGATCTTGAAGTTTTGAGTGGTGCTGTTTCCGGCTGTCAGGAATTTGGTGATGCTGGTTAGGCTTGAACCTGCTGTTGTTTGGAGATTAAGGATTGGTCCTTGAATAACCTCACCAGATAGGGCCAATTTTATTACCTGACCATTTGTTGTTGTTAGCCTTAATGTATCATTATGAACACCAATGGTATTGGTTTTAATCGCGATGGAATATTCTACCCTACGCTCGGGCTTAAGTATTTCTGGAACATTTCCTGTAAGTGTGTAATAACCATTGTCGAAGGTTGCTGTTTTGAGGCTATCTATTGCCCTACCATCGTTGTAAACTGTAAATGAATTCTTCTTCACGCCATCCTTAAATATAGTTCCAAAGTCAAAACCTGTAGTGTCGGCATTAATATTTGAAATCCCTCCGCTTATTATGTTGAAGTTTACTTTGTGAACAGTTGGATTATTTACCGGATCGTTGGTAACCATCACAAGATTCTCCTGATAGGCAAGTAGAAAAAGGCTATCGGTTTTAATGGTGTACTTTATTTTAGTTGAATCACCTGGCAGAATTGTTCCAAATGGATTTGAAATGTTTGAGAACAGACCTAACCCTGGGTTGTAAATATGGATTGCAGAATGATTTTGGTATTTGAAATCACCAATAAGTTTGTCCCATTTTGGTGGTTTTTTACCTAGAATTAGCAATCCATCCTTAGTGGTTTTATCCTCCATGGCAATCATGGTCCATTGTGCTTGCAAGCTTGATTGCTTGTAGTACATATTAATGTTGCCGTTATCATATAGCACAATTTGGAATGTGATTGCTGCCCTAAATGTGGTTTGACTTCCATCGCTATTATTTATGTAATCAACCCCTTCCCAGAAAGGGCAATCTTCATACTGAACAATCAGCTTATCGGCTTCCTGTTTATATAGAATCTTACCAAACCCTGCTTCAGCTGTTTGCATTGGGAAACCACATCCCGAAATATACTTGTCGGGCATATTGGTTGTTTTATAACCTAGGGGTTGACGTGACCAAATGGTATTATTGTTGATGAATGCCAATACACCGTACTTTGAAATAAAAACGGAGTTCTCATTTTTACCGTAATAGGGAAACAGAAAATTCAGCTGAACTTTGGTATAGATATTATGCATATCGTTTCCAACAAATGTGCTGGTAATATCTTTTCCAGTTGTACTGATGTCATTCCAAACATACGTTGTACCTACGGTGTCAATCTGGTATGAATAAGCGAATTTTTGAATATCTGTTGGAATAGATTCCATATTTGACCCATTCGCAAATGAAGGCATAAAATAGTCTAATGGATATTTCCCCTTATTAGAAAGGTATATACTATTTACAATGCTATCACCCAATGCTAAGTTATTGAATGTTACGATACTTGGATTAAGTTTTGCCACCGGTGCTTCAAGTCCGGCTCCGAATAGTTCAAAGGTGTAGTTATTATTATTGGCATCGAGTAGTGTTACAATCGCATAAATATTACCTGCAATTGTTGGGCTAAATCTGAATGTTAGTATTTGGTTTCCTCCTGATTCAAGGATTGGGGATACTCCAGATACAAAGCTAAACTGAGGATTAGTAATGTTACAGTATGGGTTAACGAAGTTAAATCGGCCTAGTCCAGCATTTTTAATTGTTACCTTAATATCTTTACTATTACCAACAATTACACCTCCAAAATCGTTACGCTTAACGGATTGAATGACTGGCTTATGTCCAGTTATTGTTGCATTTATTGGTAAGCGTATGAAAGGTTTACCGGTTTCGTTTGTACTTACTACTAGATTACTATTGTAGGTCCCATTAATAATATTTGTGGCATCAATTTTAGCAGATATGCTAACGTTTTGATTGCTGGCCACCACTCCCGAATCGGGTTTTAAAACAATGTATTTATCGATATTTTTAAGTGCTGAGGTTGCGAATACAGCCCAAACAACACGGTTATCATCATAAATATCTTCGAATAGTTTCCACGTTTTGCCAACGTCATTGCTATAGTAGCAATTTTTCGATTGCTCGCTGCTAAGTTCAAGTCCTCCTCCTAAACAGAAGGTATTGCCCAGAGGTATATGTATAACAATCCAGAAATAATCACCTTTCTCAAAGGGAATTTGTTCGTTTAGCTTTGCTCCGGTATAACCAGGTTGTTTACACTTTGTGATTTCTTGAGCATAAAGAAGTTTTGATTGCGAAATGTCATAACCCTTATAAATTTCAACAATTGCTGGTCCTGTAGCATCATTCCACTGTAAGTAGGCATCAATATCGGTAAGATTAAAGCCTTCTTCCTCTGAGACATAGAATCTGGTTGCCGAGGAGTTTGGTATAGTTTTATTTGACTCACCAAACACCTTTAGGCTAACCCATATATTAACATAACCCTTATCAATCAATGTATCTCTCTGAATGCTATTGAGTGCCGAAGGAGTGAGAGTATTTGAAAGAACATGAGGGGTTGCAATAACAGAATTAGGCGTTTGAGGATACTGTAGATTTGGTCTAACACTTAAAGGGGTTATCACCTTATTTCTATATAAAGCATTCCATCTTAGCATCCCTTCACCTGTATTAAACAGCTTAATGCTATCCTTCCCAATTGCATTTTGGGATGCATTTATAGTAATATTTAATGCTGTTTTATTAGGATCGAAAGATGTAATTGGTCCGCTATTCGTTTTATCTGCTATAATATTCGAGAAATCAGATACATTGCCCCAACGGTCAAAGCTTCGAACAGCAAAGTAGTAGTTGGTAACAGATTGAAGGTTTTTTATCTCAAAGATTTGATTTTCACCAACAGTTTTAATATTTTTAAGGGTAAGAATATTCGCATTAGCGATTGTATTGGCGTTTATTTCAACTTTTGAATATAGAATTTCAAAGCTTAAAGGTATGCCATCATCCTCATCGGCAGGAACGCTCCATGAAAGGGTGGCGAAATCCTGTGCAATACCTGTTAATGTTAGGTTTGCTATTGGATTTGGAGCAATTTTATTGTCTTTTGCTAGAGCCAAAACTGCATCTATATAACCTGCGCCCAACTTCCCCATTAAGGATTCATTGCCCGTTATATTATATAGGTATCGAACACCTGTTAGAAGATGAGTTGTTAGCATTTCGTTGGTAAAATCTATTCCACCATATTGAGATACAACAAGCCCTGCAATGCCTGATACATGAGGACAGGCCATAGATGTTCCATCAAGGTAACCATAACCATTGGCATTCAGAGTACTCATTATGCCGTTTGAGAATCCAGCAGGAGCACCAAGTACAGCATCATCCTCTGCTTCGCCTCCAGGTGCAGAAATATCAGTCCAATCCCCGTAATTTGAGTAGACAGCTCTATTCGCTCTACTGGTTAAAGCGTCTACTGCGATAACATGCTCGTAGGCTCCGGGATACATCATCTCTTGGGTATTGCTATTTCCTGATGCAAATATTACAACTCCACCCTTCATTGGACTACCCGCATAATTCCCAGCCTCAGCATTAAAATAATCGATACCTACATTTACCGCCTCATCATACTGACCAGGGTTAGTGTAACCCCAACTATTTTGCGAGATGACAGCACCCATATCGGCTGCGTAAACATATGCTCCTGGTATATCCGCTGCTCTTGAACCACCCAGAATCTGGCAGGTCATTATTCGAACTCCATCGCCGTTTCCAGAGCCACCCGCTACACCGCAAACACCTATACCATTATTATTCTCTGCAGCAATCGTTCCTGCAACGTGCGTTCCGTGATAATCAATATTGATATGTCCATTATTTTCAGCAAAGTTTACACCATATATATCATCCTTAAAACCGTTACCATCATCGTCAACTCCTGTAGTTCCATTTAATTCTGCTTGGTTCACCCACATCATATTATGTAAATCCTCATGCTTGTAGTCAACTCCCTGATCCATGATGGCAATAACTACATTAGGAGTGCCATGGGTTGTATTCCATGCATTGAATAGGTTGATGTCTGCGCCAACTGTACCTCCGGTCTGCCCATAGTTGTTGTAGTGCCACTGCTTCTTTAAGTAGGGATCGTTAAATGGCATTTCGGAGGGTCGTGTTACATCCTTTGAAGGTGAAGTTACGTAACGAGGTGTTCCACCGCCATCAACCAATACTGGAAGATGGATAACCTCCGATTTCTCAACTTCAGGAACCTGAGCATAAGCGTTCACCAACTCGTTCGATGTTGCTTTAGCTGAGTACGTTACTTCGTACCAGAGGTGTAACCCATGTTTCATATGCCTCTCCTCAAATTTTGGGGAGTATGGGAATACCCTTTTTATGCTGGTAACCGAATAGGATGCGCTAACCTTGTCGAGCGATTTTATCCCAGTTATGGCTATACCCTTTGAGGTATAGGTTTCGATTCCTTTTTCCGATTTGATGACATCGGGTTTTAACTTAATTCTTATCGTTCCTTCAATAATTCCATTCTTAACTTCTTGAGCAAATGGCTTCAAAATGCTAAGACCTATTATTGTCAGTACCAGAATGGCTACTTTTATAAAAGTAAAATTTTTGTTCATGGGTAAGGGATTAATTATTTGTTTTGGGTTTTATTATGCTTTGAAAATGAGGTATTCAAGTTTGTGAGAAGTTTCTTTAATGCTTCGCTTTCTTCTTCTTTTCTTTGAATCTCCGCAAAAAGTTCGTCTTCGGTTTCAACTCGCTTTAAACGCGCTCTTTGGGTTATGGCTTCGATGCCATGCTTTTCGTTAACGACTCTCATAAACTTTCGATTTTTTTCTCAAAGCAAGTTTACGACCTTAGTTAACCCTTTAATGAATTTTACTCCTGACTAAAATTTGTACAATTGATTTTTTTACCTGAGAATTAGCTGAGCAGGCTCTGGTTTAGCCTAGACAATACCCCTACACGACAATATTAAGATATTGTCTGATAGATATTTAGAGATTTATAGAGCGGAATTAAATATTTAGTAAGAATGTGACAAGATTTACCTCTTGATTTGTAATTCCAAGTTTCTTTCTTAATCGATACCGAGCAGTTTCAAGGCTATTAATACTTTGTCCTGTTATTGAAGCAATATCTTTCGTGGTCATGTTTAATCGAAGGAAGGCAGCAAGTTTAATCTCAGTAGGAGATAGATCAGGAAACTTCTGTTGTAACTGCTTGTAGAAATCTTCGTGAACGTTCTGGAATCGATATTCAAACTCCTCCCAAACTTCTTTTTCGGTTAGTGATTGCAAATCGAATATAATCTTTTGAATGGGTTCTTTGTTCTCCTCATTCGATTTTGATTTAAGTTGTAATAATCTATTTGTAATGCTCCCAATTAGCTCATTTTTTTTAAGAAGGTACATTACATTGGTTGTAAGCTCCTTATTCTTGAGCATCATATCCTTTTCAAGTTTTTCTTTCTCTAATCGAATACGCTTATTCCTATTTCGACTTAGGAAGAATAGTAAACCAAGGATAATTAGACTAAGAAAGAGCGTTAACGATACGATTAGCATTACTAGTTGCCGCTTTTGCTCTTTTACCTCCTTAACTTTACTTGTAATTTCATTTTCATATTGTAGTTGAAGCTTTGCAATTTCACCGTACTTTTTATCGTTTAATAGGCTGTCGTTAAATGTTTTATACTGTTTAAAGTAATCTAATGATTTTTCATAATCTTTCGTTTCATAGTAAATATCCGAAAGCATATTAGTTGCATTTTGTAAGGCTAACAAGGCCTTTGTATCATGACTGATTTTCAGCGCTCTATTTGCATACTCTACGGCTTTTTGATATTGTCTAATATTTTTATAGTATAACGCTAAGAATATGTATGTTTTTGCTATTCCATACTGATCGTTGACTTGAGTTCGGTATGCAAGGGATTCTGACAAGTACTTAAATGCATTATCGTAATCATTTGTTTCAATTCCAATTTTCCCTAAGTTATTGCAAATTGTGCCGAAAATCTCAATATTCTTTCCCTTAGATAAGTTATATCCTTTTAGGTAGTATTCTTTTGCTGATTTTTTGTCGCCTTTTGAGCCGTATATATTTCCAATACTATTATAAAGTGTTGGGTATTGATGTTCTGAAATTTTAAAGTTTTTGTTATTTGAATTCTTTTCAAGTATACCAAGTGCCTTAAAGTAATAATCTAAGGCCTCATCAAACTGTTGTAGTCTATCCTTTAAAACTCCCATGTTATGGAAAATCGGGAATAGCAATGAGCTATCTTTTAACTCCTCTGCTATTCTTAACGCTTCGATAAAAAGTTTTAAAGATTCGTCGTAAGTGCCAATGAAGATTAAATTGCTTGCAGTATTGGTGTATGCTTTCGATAAAACTCTTTTATTGCCTGTTTTTTTTGCAATATCTAACGCTTGCTTCGAGTAATCTAGTGCTAGGCTAAAATTTGTTTTAAGATTAATTGCCGAGAGTTCTCGTAATAACCGAATTTTGATTGTATCAACAGTTTCGTTCTCTAAACTAACTTTTAGACTATCAATTTTTATTTTATCCTGTGCATTTATACTTTGCATGGATAGTATTAATGCAGAAAATAATATGAGTAAATTAAATCTCATAGGGTTTGTTTTGTGAACTCAAAAGTAAAAAAATTAAATACCTTAATGGTGATTTTAATATATGATATCTTGACTTATTCGCAGTGAATAGTATTAATATGCTTATAACTAATTGATTAAATATTATTTTGATTTTGTAAAAAATCTTTTATTGTTTTTTCTATTTCTCTTTCATTAAATGGTTTGCGAAAATACTTTAGGATTAAATTACTATTCAAGGCATTGGTTATTTCTTCATTTATATCATAACCGGTTAAGATAAAATATGCAATATTTGGAAATTCACTTTTTGCCAATCGAATAAATTCGATACCATTCATATTAGGCATTTTCATATCACTTATTACAACTCTAATTTCAGGATTTAATCGAAGTTTTTCTAGGCCTTTAATGCCTGAATCACAAATATATACATTGAAAATTTGTTTGAAATACGCTTTGAACAACATGGTGTTCAATGGTTCATCATCAACGTAAAGAAGCGAAGTTAGTTCGTTCATAATTGGTCTTGTTTAGCTAATGAAAATTTTATGGTTGCTTTTGTACCCATGCCTAATTGTGAATCAATATCAATAGTACCATTGTGTTCTTGTATAATATTATAGGTAATTGATAACCCCAACCCTGTTCCTTTTCCTGGAGCTTTAGTAGTAAAAAAGGGGTCGAAAATTTTTTGGAGATTCTCTTTACTTATTCCACTTCCAGAATCCATTAAATCAATTACCAATGAGTTATTCTCAGCTTCTGTCAAAATCGTAATATCTCCTTTTTCATCAATAGCTTGTTCGGCATTAGTAATAATATTTAGGAAAACCTGATGTAACTTTCCTTCGTTACCCCAAATAGTGTGTGGTTTTTGCGTATATTGTTTTTGAACTACAACCTTATCTTTAAGTTGATTTTGTAATATAATCAAGCAATTGTCGATTATTGAATGTATATCACATTCAACGAAAGGGAGATCATCTTTCTTTATATAATGACTTAGGCTTGTTACGATATCAGAAGCTCGTTTAACACCAACATTTATTGCATTAAGAAAAGGATAAATTTCTTCATTTTGCTCATTCTCGGTTTCATTAAAGTAGTGCTCAATTGCTAAAATTCCACCATGAATAAAGTTAAGAGGATTATTTATTTCATGGGCTATTCCAGCTGAAAGCACACCAAGTGAAGCCATTTTTTCTGATTGAATAAGTTGTTTCTGCGTTTCATTTAGTTTATCAAGGGCTGATTGCAGCACTTTTCTCTGGTTGTATAAATCTTCATTTGCAGCATTAAGTTCTTCGATTGTAGCTTCCAATTCTTCTGTTCTTACTTGGACAAGAGTTTCCAATTGAGTCTGATACTTTTCGAGTTCTTGTTCAGCACGTTTTCTGTTCGAAATGTCTACACTCATACAAGCAAAACCAATTTGATTCTCGCTTAAAGGGAAGCTGAAAATTGTTGACAAAACCCAACATTTGCTCCCATCCCTTTGTCTAACACTTGTCTCGTAAGGACCATAAGGTTTACCTGTTTCGAGTATGCCTTTAAGTATTTGTATTAATTCAGCGGTTTCTTCAGAATTATAAATTAGTAAATCTAAATCGAGTGTTTTCCCCATTGCCTCGTTAGCTGTCCATCCAAATAATGATTCGGAAGCGGGATTCCAGAAAAGGACATGTCCTTTTCTATCAAACCATTGAATAGCAACATTGGGAGTGTAATCAATACTTGACTTTAGCTGTGCCGCACTTATCTGAAGTGCTTTCTCTGCTTGTTTGAGTTCTGTAATATCGAAAATAATTCCTCTTATACCTGTAAGTTTATTATTGCGGATAATAGTGTTTGTATATACTATGACTGGAAATGTTGAGCCATCTTTTCTTAACGCGGTATATTCACTTTTTAACGAACCCCTTTCTTTAATAATTGCTTTCATTCGCTCAATAGCCACTTTTTTATCTTCAGCTATTAACATAGAGAACGCATTTAAGCCTTTATTAAAGTCATCATCAGAATACCCAAATAGTTCATATGCAATTTGATTCACGTAGATTAATTTTCCATTTAGGTCTGTTTCGAAAACAACTTGAGGTAGTAAATTAGAAAGGTTTCTAAATCTTTCCTCGCTTTCAAGTAAAGCTTCTTCAGCTAGTTTGCGCTCAGTGATGTCTTGGCCTATTCCCCAAGATGCCCAACCTGGAATTTTTAATTTGTGGTAGATGTCAAACCATTGTATTGTTCTTATTTTGCCTTGCTTGGTAACCAAATTGTAAACATTGTCTTTGGACATGGGATCGATTGAGGAGTTCCAGTCTTTCTCAAGGTAATCAGGATTGGGATAGAACAATTCCATTGCTTTTGGATTTCCTATGATCTCACTCGCGAGATAACCCGAAGCTTTTTCACAAGCTTTATTCCATACTATAATATTTCCTTTTTCATCAAATGCGTTTAATAGAATTGGCATATTTTCGAGAATAAGGCGAAAACGTT
>JAYTVX010000089.1:0-4123 GCA_043743775.1 Bacteroidales bacterium
GATTTCCGCTTTTTGGGTTATAATCTCGTCGCGTTGGGCTAAAACCTCTTCGTTCAGCTGCACCAGCTCCTCATTCTTCTCCTCTATCTCGCTTTTTTGTTGGGTGAGAATTACGTTGGTTTTTTGTTTGAGCAGACGTGATCGAAATGCAACAACGGTCAGTAAAAACATTAGTATAAAACCACCGATAAACGAAAACATGATTATTTGTTGCTGTTTTTTTTCTGCTCCCTGAATTACGTCTTTCTTTTGCTGTTCAAGCACTATTACTTGCTTTTCCTTTTCAAATTTGTAGGTGTATTCAAGACCAGTAATCTTTTTTACATTCTCCTTGCTAAAAATGCTATCGTTTAATTCTTTGTAGGTTTTGTGATGTTCGTAAGCACTTTTATAATTATTGGTAACAGCGTATATTTCCGACAGCTGATTGTGGAGGTCTTTTTGGACAACTAATAGTTTTAAATCGTTTGCAATATCCAGCGATTGTAACGAATTACTTAGTGCGTTTGTGTAATTCTTTTGTTTCAAATATACACGCCCAATTGCATACTTTATCTTGCTCAAGTAACGTTTATGGGCAATTTCGTTGGCTATATTGAGTGCTCGTTGATAGTTTGCAAGCGCTTTCTGATAATCGTTATGTTCGAGATGGTAATCACCCATAGCCAATAAAATATTGGGTATTGTTAATTTGCTCGAGACTTCTTCGGCATACTTTAGCGCATTCTCAAAGTATTCCAACGTTTTGGGATTATTTAACTTCTGATATAAAACTCCGATGTTTAAATAGTTACCCGAAATCTTGCCCTTATTAAAAAGTTCTTTGTTAATTTTCAATGCTTTTGTGTACGATTCTAGTGCTTGCTGATTCTCGTTTTGTGATTCATAAATATTACCAATGTTATTTAAACAAGCAGAAACACCTTCCTTATTGTTTAGTTCTTCACTAATTCTTAACGCTTTTTGATAGCAATCAAGCGAAAGTGGATAATTTCCTTGCCTTTCATATATTATACCTAAACTATTAAGATTGGATGAAATTCCACTTTTATTGCCAATTGCCTCGTAGATTTTTGTAGATTTCTGTAAATATTCAATTGCCTTCGGATAATTAGCGTCTCTTATATGTTCCACCGAAATATTAGAATAGCACTTTGCTATTCCAAGTTTATCATTTAACTCTTCCGAAATCAACAATGCCTTTTGGTAGTTTTCGAGGGCCAAATCCATTTTGCTCAACGATCCATAAATTCCTCCTATAAGATTCAATATCCTAACAACTCCCAACTGGTACTTTATTCCTTCAGCTATATTCAGAGCGCTTTGAGCATAGTCGAGCGATTTCGATTTATCGATATTTCGATAATATACACCCATTAAAAGTAAACTTTCTGATTGCCCTTTCAGAAATTTTAACCTTTCTGACAATTCAAGCGCCTGATTGGCAACGCTCAACATTTTTTTGCTATCGTAGGTTGAAACGGTTTGCCCAATTTCAATGAGCATGTTTACCTTAACGGTATCTATTTCTTTATGAAATTTCAATGCGTTTTCAAGACTATCCACTTTTGCTTTCTGAGCATGAATATTACCAGCTAAAACAATTGATAAAAACATTAACGCTATTTGTACATTCCTTTTCATAGAGTTTTATTTCTAATACAATGCTCCTTTGGTAAATTTAAAAAATTGAGTATTCATGCAACAAACTTAGAAGTTTAGGAGAGATTGAGCGCGATACATCTAGCCACCATTAAGTGCTTGCAAGATAGAAATACTTTACAAAATCCAGCAGACTTTACCTGCCATTTTCTTGATCAGTTCTACCGAATAAGTTGTTTAATAACGCAGAAGGAACAGACAGGTTTTGTGCGGGGGCTGGTGGGTGGGGAAAATGTCAAATTCCGGGTTGTGAATTTATTATTGAGCCCACTTTGTGGGATTGGGGATTTAAATAATAAAAACAATTGGTACCAAGGATAGATTCCAAAATAAGTACTAATTTCATTCTCTTAATTAGGCTCTAGTTGCTGGATGCTCGTTGCTTCAAAACAAGTAACCCTTAACCTGTAACTCATAACCAATTACTGTAACCCGAAACCAATGTAATCATGAATATAAAGAAGAATCCCAAAGCCATCGGAATAGCGATAACCGCTGTTTTTATCGGTGTCGTCGTTGCAATATTTAGCCACAGGCATAACACAGCATCCGAGCAGACCGGCAAGGATTATAGCAGCTATATCGCTGCTTACACCAACGGCGTTATCTCCAACCGCAGCGTGATACACGTTGTATTCGCCTCCGATTTTGCGGGGAGCAACGTTTCGGGAACGGTTGCCGATATGAATTTGGTAAACATCAGCCCCTCCATTAAAGGGGAGATGATATGGACCAACCCGCGTACCATCGAGTTTACACCGTTCAACCCGCTACCCGAGGATAAGGAGTACACGGTTACCGTTGCGCTCGATCGGCTGATCAAGGATATCCCCAAGGGATACGAGGAGTTTGTGTTCTCGTTCCGCACCATCAAGCAGTCTATGGAGGTGGTGGTGAACGGCCTTGAGTTCTACCAAGAGGCTAACAAGATGGAGCGCCGCTTGAGCGGCATGGTGAATACGGCCGATTTTGCCGATGTCAACGAGATCAAGAAGACCATTGAGGCCTCACAGGGCAGCGATAAGTTGGAGATAACTTGGGAAACCGCAGCGGATGGCAAAACACATCGATTCTGGGTGGAGAATATCAAGCAGGGTGATAAACCAATCACGGTTACGCTCAGCTGCGATGGTGATCCGATCAATACCGATTTCTCGAAGAAGATCGATACTGAGGTGCCAATCAAAGGCGATTTCAGGATACTCTCAACCCGAGTGATCCAAAACCCCGATCAGTTCGTCGAGATCCGCTTCTCAGAGCCACTCGATCAGAATCAGAATCTACACGGTCTAATCACCTGCACCGAAATCTCCGAGCTACGCATGATCACCGAGGGTAATGTGGTTAAGGTCTACCCTGCAAACCGTCAAAACGGAACGTTCAACTTCAGCGTTGCTGAGGGGGTTCGAGGTTACGGCGGGCAGAAGCTTGGCGAGGGAGTGGTTCTTCCAGTTCAGTTCGAGGTGTACAAACCCGAGGTGAAGATGATCGGCGAGGGTGTTATTATTCCATCCTCCGAGGGGCTACTCTTCCCATTCCAAGCAGTTAGTCTAAGGGCTGTAGATGTAGAGGTAATCAGAATTTTTGAGGAGAATATCGCGCAGTTCCTACAGGTGAATAGCCTTTCGGGGAATAGCGAGTTGCATCGGGTTGGTCGAATGCTACTGAAGAAGACCATACTGCTCAATGCAGGTGGTGAGATCGACTACGGTGCTTGGAATACATTCCATATTGATCTTTCAAAATTGATTAGCACCGAACCCGGGGCTATCTATCAGGTTAAGATATCATTCCGCAAGCTCTACTCAGCTTACGGCTGTGAGGGAAAAACGAACACCGATCCCATTCCGGTCACCACCGAAACCTACACTGAGGGCGATGACTCTCACCAATCGTACTACTACGATTACGAGGATTACTACTACGAGGATGGTGAAAGCTACAACTGGCAGGAGCGCGAGAACCCTTGTAACGTTGCATACTACCGCAATAAAGAGGTGACCAAAAATGTTCTTGCATCGAACCTAGGTATTCTAGCCAAAAAGGGCACCGATGGTTCAGCTATTTTTGTGGTTACCGACCTTCTTACCGCCAAACCCATTTCGGGGGTTAATGTCGAGATATTTAACTATCAGCATCGTGTTATGGCAACCGGCTCAACCGATGGTGATGGTCTATATAAGGTTACCTTCCCCGGTCCCGATAAACCATTCCTACTAATTGCTAAGCAGGGAGTACAGCGTGGTTACTTGAAGCTAGATGATGGTTCATCGCTATCGCTCAGCGCGTTCGATGTATCTGGCGAAGCGGTTCAACGAGGGATTAAAGGGTTTATATACGGTGAGCGTGGCGTTTGGCGTCCAGGCGATACGCTATTCCTATCGTTTATGCTCGAGGATAAGAACAAGACGCTACCCGAGAATCACCCAACCTCATTCGAACTGCTCGATCCACGGGGTCA
>JAYTVX010000090.1:0-8368 GCA_043743775.1 Bacteroidales bacterium
TTTTTTTGTTGATAAGTTGATTCAGTAGCTCAGTTGGTAGAGCACATCCCTTTTAAGGATGGGGTCCTGGGTTCGAATCCCAGCTGGATCACAAAAAAAACAAGGAATCCTTTAGATTCAGTAGCTCAGTTGGTAGAGCACATCCCTTTTAAGGATGGGGTCCTGGGTTCGAATCCCAGCTGGATCACAAGAGTAACTCTTAAAGTTGCTCTTTTTGTTTTATATGGGTTATTATTTCCTTTAAAAGGTGCTCATCCGTTAACGTGGTAGAGTAAAAATCAATCTCAATATTATAGTGCTTTCGTAGTTCATCGATGGTGTTAGCATTTCCGATGATTAGAGTCTTCAAGCTACGATTAACATTCTTAATAAGCTGGACGGAAAGGATACCCTCTATGCTATTGGAAAGAAGATTGCAAATTACAAGTTTCACTGTTGGCTCCATGGTTATTAATCCTAATGCTTCCACCCCATTTCTTGCCCATAAAACCTTCAACCCAAACGAAACAACGGTACGTTGAATCTCCCTAAAACTATCAATATTCTCATCGATGATTAAAATCTCAGGGTACTGATATTTTGAACTTATTTCGATATGATCGCTTGGCGGAACTAGAATGGGTAACGAAAGGTAAAAACAAGAACCATGTCCATATTCTGATTCAAACCAGATCTTACCCCCAAGAAGATTCGTTAACTTCTGACAAATTGATAAACCGAGTCCAGCTCCAATGTGAAAATTTATTTCTGATGTATCCCCCTTATAGAAGCTCTCCCAAATCTTTTTTTCAAATTCTTTTCTAATCCCAATCCCAGCATCCTTTACATAAAGGATTATTTCTTCATTATTACACTGCTTGAACCCAAGCTCAACGGAACCATTTTCAGAATATTTAACAGCGTTATCGAGTAAATGATATAGTATTCTTGTAATTCTTATTGGATCGGAAAATAAAGTTGACTGTTTACAACCTTCATTTTCTTTATATTTAATAGTCAGCGTTTTAGGTATCCTGCTTTCATTATTTAACATAAAATTTTCGAAAAATATTCTAAGAAATTGATCTATTCTAAAAACTGAAGGATTGATCTCAAGCCTTCCTACTTCAAGTGTTGAATATTCAACAAGAGACTCCACTAAAGCTAAAAGGCCATATGAGCTATGTATAACATGATCGATATACCTATTTCGTTCTGATTCAGAAATATTCAGAATTTTCAGCAAACTTGTAAAACCAATTACAGCATTAAGCGGGGTTCTTATCTCATGTGACATATTGGCTAAGAAAGCCGTTTTGAGGTTATTCGCTTCTTCAGCTGCATTTTTAGCCTCTAAAAGTGATTTCTGTGCCGTGTGTAACTCATCCACCATTCTTTGAGTTTTTTCTAGGAAATGGTTGAAATGGAATTCTAACAATCTCATTTCATCCTTTGATGTTTCTGGAACTCTAATGGATAAATCACCAGTTGCCCCTTTAACAAACGATTCAACAAAACGATTTATGGGTTTAGTTATAGTTTGTGCAATTCGGTACGAAATTAGTACGCCAGCAATAATTGTGAGTAGTACGATTAAACCAATAATCCTAAAAATGATCTGGGACCCTTCAAAAATTTCATTGTAAGGAGCAGAAACACAAACATACCAACCATTTGATAAACGTTGGTAGGCCATATTTTTTTTCGCGTTTTCGAACTGATATATGATATTGCCCTTCTGATACTTTTTATTGCTTAAGGAAGTAAGGACGTTTTTTGATATTTTTAAATTTTTCAGATTCTGACCTTCCAATACTGGATGAGAAATAATGTTGAATGATGAATCCATCATCCAGACATAACCTGATTTATAGATTTTTACATTCTTAATTTGATTTCTTAAACTATCAAAGTTGAAATCAGATCCCATAACTGCAAAAGGAATCCGTTTATTATACAATGCCTTAGAATATGAGATAATATATTTAGCCCAAGGTTTCCAGTAATATGGAGCAGTCCAAACTTCACCATAATTGATAGCATCCCGCCACCACTTTGTTTCCGTTCCTACAGGGTTTAAGTCTCGAATATCGTAGTTAGGTTCAAATACATATTTTCCATTACCCGTTGAGTCGTACATACTAATGACTAAAGGGAATCCTAGGTAATCTGGGTTAAATACAACCCATAAGCTAAAGGGATGTGAATGGCGACAATAATACCTTACATTGTTTGCAATTATCTTTTGATTCTTAATTATATTTTGTGGGGAAAGGGTATCATCATAAGATAGAATAAAACTCTCCAATGATTGTTGGTGCAGTTGAAGATTACTTAACTCCTTTTCGAAAATATTCGCATTAGCAATTGCAGTCAGCAGTAATACTTTATTTGCTTCCTTTTCAATAATTTTACGTCCCAAAAAAATGCTGACAAGACCGGTTAGAATAGTTGAGAAAATAGCAACTATTAAAATACTTAACCTGAACTTCCTGCGAATTTGATTCATGAATATCTCCTAATCAAATAATTTTAAAAAAGTATAAGGTATACCAGATTCATTCAAAAAGAGAAATGGTTTATCTCAGAGAGAACAAAAGGAAGGTGTTTTTGTTAATGAATTGATTCAGTATTTCTATGCGGTTATGGAATTATATGGATGAATCATTTGTTAGAATCGCAACATTATTATACACAAAAAGCAGCTATTAAGCTGCTTTTCAATTCCTTTATCAATCAATTTTCCTAATCCGCTTTGACTAAGCAAACGTAGGGTAACTTAACTCCTGAAAAATCGAAAATTTCAATACCTGCATCGCGCATGTCAACATCATCGGGCTCATAGTACCAAATAACATTAACAGGTATACCTAATGTTGTGAAACCCTCCACTAATTGCAAAAAGGTAAGCAAATACTTATAGGAAGCAGAATTAATATACTTAAAGAAAAGTGTGACTTGAATTGGTTTTGTAACTTTTGTTTCCTTTAACTCGGCTTTGTAACTTTCAATCCAATCAATTATCGGCTCATAAAACTTTGTAACATTCTCGGGATGACAAACACCTGCAATACTAAATTCATTCGTTTTAGGATCTAGTAGCACATTAGGTGAATCCTTTGATTCGGATATCGCTAATTTTTCCATGATTTAAACAATAAATTCTAAATTCTAAATTTAATAATATTTACTTTATTTACAACAAAAATATTTTTTTAATCTTTTGCTATAAATTTAAACGGAACATTAAGTAATTCGGCAAATTCCTCCCCCGCCTCTTCTATTTCCAGATCCTGTGGAGGGTATGACCAATTTATTTGAACCTGAAATCCTTTTTTATGAATATCTCTTATCTTATTCAATAGAATAAGAATCATTTTAGATGATGAGGTATTGAAATACTCAAAATCTACATGAAGCACCGTTTCAGCATTTGGGTGTAATGAATATGCTTCAAGCCACTGTATTAAAGGAGTATAGAAATTTTTAACATCTTCAGGAAGGGATTTTCCTTCGATTCGAAATATATTTTTATGTTTGTTGAATTCAACTCGAGGGGTAGTCTCAGTTGCCTCAACAAGAAGGTTAACCATTCGATGTTTTTTATTAAAAATTAAAAAAAGTCGTTAATAGCTATAAATCCTTAAAGGTTTTACTTAACAGACTGGTAGCTGATTAACTTAAATGGCATCTCAACTAAGTCAGAATAATCCTGACCCGCATCCTGCATATCCTCATCATCCTCCTGATAATACCATTCAATTATAATATCATGACCACCAGAATGAACCTTTTTAACGACTTCAAATAGTTCAAGAATCATTTTTGATGAGGCAGTATTGAAGTAGTCCATCTTAATTTTAAGAACAGTCTGAGGGTTCGGATTCTTTGAATACTCATCAAACCATTTGAGGATTGGATTATAAAACTCCTTCACATCTTCAGGTAGCGATTTTCCTGACATTTCAAATATACCTTTACTGCTATCAAGCAATACTTCAGGTGTTTCCTGTGTTCCCTTTATACTGATACCTTCCATGATGGTTTTGAGTTTAATGCTTTCGAAATTAATCTAAATCTTAATTAACAAATTTATAAATATTGAAAGGATTAACAAACATCATTAGCTAACCTTTTGGTGAGTTGCCTAAAATTTGAGGTTAACTCACTATAGTATAAATCGATTTTACACAATTTAAACATATTAATACACATAATATCAACATTTTAACTGCTAAATATATTTTTTATTAAGTTTTTAAAAAAAATATTGAATAATTCATTTATCACCAAAAATTTTATTCCTTCTATTAAATTGATTGTCCAAGTATCAGTAGTTTTCTTTCGTTACCAAATCTTTATAGGTTTGATCTAACACTCCTGAAGGGGAATCGATATAAATATCATTATAGAACTCGAACCTATCGATTAATTCACCAATAAGCAAGCATAAAAGCAAGGTGTTAATGATAATTGGATTTGAGAAGAAAAGTATTGACAATGGAATAAATAAACCAACTATTGCCCTGATTAGAATCATCAAAACGATCCAAGACGGATTAAAGTTTTCAATATCCTTTTTGCGTACTAAATAGAGTAATGCCTTAAGTACGATTACAGCTACAAGCAGTTTAAAGAATCCATTAAAATAAAACCCGAAAAGGAGTGCCGTTAGAAGGGTGTTTGAGCTATGTAAGGGAGCTTTATACTTCCTTTTGGGAATAGAGTAAACCATTTCAATAGATAGTAGAAGCAATAGCCCAAAAAACGTACTAATTATTAAGAGTAAAATTGCATGAAAAGCAAAGAAATAGAGTAAAGACGAAAGAATGAATAGTCCGCTAAATAGAATCTCCCTACTTAACCAACTAGTTTTAAGATTTAGGATAGAACGAGGAGCTCTAAAAGGCTTTCCTAGATGGAATGCACTAAGGAGAATACCAATAATACCGAAGGAAAGGAAAAGAATCTTTAGTTGATTTGAATCGATAGTCATAAATGAAAGTATCCACCCTGTCAGAAAAGCATAAATAAAAGTAAATAGAACAAGTGGCCACTCCTCTAAGGCATGAATCTTATCATCGAGCTTATCTGTAAATCGATACCTTTCATTTTTTATAAATCCTGAAATGCTTTTATCCATCTTAGGTATGTTATTCAAAACGTTAGACCCCTTGGTCAATATCCTAGGTTTAAATTCTGTTTTCGGTATTCCAAAAGACCCTAACTGATCATCTTCTTCAAACGTTCCAAACGACAAAGCACTTGTAGGGCATTGATTTGCGCAAGCAGGGATTAATCCTTTACTAATTAAGTGGTTACATAAATGACATTTTTCAACAATACCCTTAGTCTTATTGAATTTTGGAGCATCGTAAGGGCAAGCCCATGTACAGTATTTACAACCAATACACCTTTCTGGTTGATGAATTACAGCACCAGTTTGAATATCCCTAATGTAAGCTTTAGCAGGGCAAGCCTTTAGGCAAGGAGCTTCAGTGCAATGATTACAAGCTATAGAGAGATTAAGAAAACCAGCAAGGGGTACCTTCTTTTGATTAAGAGTGTTTACCTGTCGCCAGGCAATCGGAGGATTCGTTTTATTTTCATTGTAACACGCTACAATACAGGCATGACATCCAACACATTTTGAATAATCAAATATAAACCCGCTTGTTAGCATTGTTATTTATAGTTATATTTCTCTACCTGAACTTTGTTGTCGTGAAAAGCAGAGCCATGCCCCATATCTGTTTCTCTTCCCTTTGATAGTATGTTTACCGCACCGCCTTGACTTCGCCACCAACCATTTGGAATAACAACACAACCAACTCGTACTTGAAAGGAAATATCTACTTTAATGATGAACTCACCTCTCCCATTAAAAATTTTAACGAAATCGCCATTATTTATTAGTCGATCAGATGCATCCTGTGGATTAATTTGAATTACAGGATCACCGCTAATCATTTTGATTATTTTCAAGTTATTGAACTGTGAATGAATTCGATTCTTAGTATTTGGGCTCATCAAATAAAGCGGAAAGTCTTTATTGAATTGACTATCCGCCTCAATCCCCTTCTCAAATGATGGCAAAGGATTAACACCCCATCGATTCTGAGCTTCATCTGAATAAAGTTCAATTTTACCCGATGTTGTTTTGAAACAATAGTCGGAAAAAGCTATTTCCTGTAAATTAGGCGCAAGTATTGGTCCTTCTTTAAGGTTTTCGATAGTTAAGGTTGGAAATAATTCTAACTTTTCATTAAGGTATTCTAAAACGGCATCATCACCAAGGGGTAATAGAATCTTATCGAGTTGCTCCTCAGGAAAACCCATCTTTTGCGCCAGCAAATAGTAAATTTCGGTTTCGGGCTTAACCTCACCCGCTGGCTCAACCACTTTTTGACGAAGTTGTACGTATGGATTCCAGTAAGAACCGATGATATCAGTTTGCTCAAACATATTTTTTGCAGGCAAAACGATATCGGCTTCAAGCGCGGTATCGGTAAAAAACTGTTCAACAACTACCTTAAAATCAAGCGAATTAAATGCTTTAAGAACATTATTAGTGTCAGGGTTCTGAGATATAGGGTTTCCCCTTTCGACCCAAATTATTTTTAAAGGTGGATCGGTTAGCGCAAGCATATCTTCGCCTAACCTTGCTGTTGAAATCTCTCTACGTATAATACCATCGGGTTTTTCGGGTGGGTAATAGCATAGGGGTTCAAGAACATCATCAAAAACAAAGCTTTGCAGATTGGCATAATGCCAACAAGCACCCGGTTTACCAATATTTCCAGTTAATACCGATAAAGTAAGAAGACATCGTGTGGTTTGTCCGCCATTCGAATAGCGCTGCATGCCATAACCAGGGATTAAAGTCATTGGCTTGATATTACCGATCATCCAGGCCAATTTATGAATAAACTCTTCGGGAACCCCTGTTATATTAGAAGCCCACTGGGTCGTACAACTTAGAATGCTATTTTTAAATTGCTCGAAACCATTTACGTATTTTTCAATAAAATCATGATCGACCCAATCGTTTGAAATTAGTAGGTTTGCTATTGATAACGCTAATGCAGCATCTGTAGCAGGTAACGGTTGGATCAGTAATTCAGCACGTTGGGTTGATTCGGTTCTCCGCGGATCAACAACAATAAGTTTTCCACCGTTATCCAACGCTTTTCCAAGCGGAATCATCTCCTGAATATTACTCTCAGCAGAATTTTTCCCCCATAGAATAATCAGCTTTGCATTCTCTAGATCCCATGGAACATTGTGTTTATTCTCGCCAAGAGTTAAGCGAGTTGCTTCAAGTCCAGCTGGCCAGCAGAGGTTTCCGTATACAGTGGTTGCTCCACCATAAACATCACGCCAAAATTTTCCGCTAAACTCGTTAAGTAATCCCGACATTCCACTGGCAGCATAAAATAAAACGCTTTTCGGTCCATATTCTTTCTTAAAATAATCTAGTTTATTAACAATTATATTTAAAGCCTCATCCCAGCTGATGCGAGAGAAAGTACCATTTATATTTTTCTTTTGAGGGAATAGAATTCTCGCGGGTGAGTTTGCTCTTTCAATATAGCTTAACCCTTTTAAGCAAATACCTTCGGGAGTGGCTTTATTGTCCGAAAAAGGTTCGATATTAACTATCTTACCATCATCAACAAAAACCTTAAAACTACAGGTGCTATAGCAATTCCGCGGGCATGCAGTAACAAATTGCTTCATATTTTTTTAGAAAAAAAGGGAAGATGGCTACTTTGTATCATTGTTGTACTGCCATTCAGAAATATCCACAGCATCCTTGAAATAGTATACCCCACCATAAACATGCTCAACCTTTGTATAGAAAGTAATTACATTATTTCGATTGAAAACCGTTCTTTTAATAGTAAGCCTTTTTAGTTTTGTTACCTCATCAGTACGTTCGTTGGAATATATTTTTGCAATATCCTCGGGAGTGACCTCTTTAACAACCTCCTCCTTTGCTTCCTGATGTTTTCTATCGTTAAGAATTTTTTCCGAAATAAATTTCATTTTTCTTTCCTCATCCTCTTTCTTAACTTTTTCCTTTTCTCTTTTATCGGCTTCTTGTAATTCTTTTAACCGTTTTTCCTCAGCAACCCTTATTTCTTCAGCTTCCTTTGCCAATCGTTCCTGTTCCAAGCGTTTTTGTTCGGCATTCCTCTTTGCTTCCTCCTCAGATTTTACTTTTGCAAGCTCTTCTGACTGTTTTCTAGCCTCTAGGAGTTTCTTTTGAGCCTCTTCACTTAATTTCTGCTCGGCCAGTAATCGTTCATCAGCAGCTTTTTTAAGCAGCTCCTGCTCCTTTATCTTATTCTCTTGTTCAATTCTTTTTTTCTCTTCTTGTTCTTGC
>JAYTVX010000091.1:0-5196 GCA_043743775.1 Bacteroidales bacterium
GTAGCAACGAACAGAACCTTACGGCCTGATTTTGCAATTTGCTTTAGAGCAGCAGCAGCCTCATCAATTTTAACTGCAGTTTTCTGCAAATCGATGATGTGGATCCCATTACGTTCCATAAAGATGTATGGAGCCATTTTAGGATTCCATTTACGCTTAAGGTGACCAAAGTGTACACCAGCGTCGAGTAAATCTTTGAAATTTGTCCTTGACATTGTTTTTTTTAGTTTAGAATTATGGCAATCGCTCAGTAGCCCCGAAAACCGGGGGTCTGGGCAATTTAGGAACTAAACTGCCTGCCAATAATTATGATTAAAAAATCGATTAACGTTTGCTGAACTGGAATCTCTTTCTTGCTTTTGGCTGACCTGGTTTCTTACGCTCAACTTCACGTGGATCACGGGTCATAAAACCTTCAGCTTTTAGAGCCGGTTTATATTCAGGATTAAGTATAACCAACGCACGAGCAATACCTAAACGAAGTGCCTCTGCTTGACCTTTAACTCCACCACCATCAAGATTTACATTGATATCGAAGTTGCCGATTAAGTTAAGTACCTGTAGAGGTTGTGTTACTACGTACTGCATTAACTCTGAGGGGAAATAAACTTTTAAATCCTTTCCGTTAATGGTGATGTTGCCTTTTCCTTCTTGAAAATAAACACGGGCTACAGCAGATTTTCTTCTGCCTATTGTGTTAAGTACCTGCATACTCTACTATTTTATTGAACTTAAGTTGAATACTTTAGGCTGTTGAGCCTCATGTGGGTGCTCAGAACCAGCATAAACATAAAGGTTTCCGTATTGAGCAGAAGCCAATTTGTTTTTTGGGAGCATTCCCTTTACTGCATGCTCGATAACGGCGATTGGTCGTTTCTGAAGCATTTCTTTTGGGGTAGTAAACCTCTGTCCGCCAGGAAATCCTGTGTGTCGAACATATACCTTATCGGTTAACTTCTTCCCTGTTAATCGGATCTTTTCAGCGTTGATGATAATTACATTATCACCGCAGTCAACATGTGGAGTGTAATTTGCCTTGTTTTTACCACGAAGGATATTAGCTACTTTACTCGAAAGTCTTCCTAATATTTCGTTGTTGGCATCAATTACGATCCATTCCTTGTTAACAGTGGCTTTATTGGCCGATACTGTTTTGTAACTCAAAGTGTCCACGTTTAAAACTCCTTTGTTTTAGTTAATAACTTGTTCTTTCCTATGATACAAGTGGTTATAATAAGCGGGATGCAAAAATACAATTATTTATTTAAACCACAATAATAACCCGATATTTATTTCTGTTCTTCTAATATTCAACGCTTTATTTTTATCCGAATCAGAAGCCAGTTAATTTTCTAATTTTGGGAATTAAATATTACGGGATGCTTTTTACTTCCAGAATTCATCGATTCTTTTTTCTCTTGGGGCTTACTATATCACTCTGTGCTTTGCCATACTCTCCGTATGCAGTGAGTGTTGGTCTTTTTACAATGGCTATAAACTGGCTGTTGGATGGGCTATGGGTAGCTAAGGTTAATCGTTTCCTAGAGCGTAAAACCCTTTGGGCTTTTTTGCTTATCTATGCTTCAATGGTAGTCGGATTCTTCTACTCTGAGGATTTAAAGTATGCAATTAAGGAGCTAAAGCTTTGGTTGCCTTTACTTATTGTACCAATAATTGTAGCAACTAGCGACCCACTGAAAAGGAGAGAACTGAAGATTCTACTGATCTTGTTTTGTGCTGCTGTTTTTGTTGCCACTATTATCAGCTTCACAATCTTGATTAGGGATTACTCACATTTAGGTCAAAATGTAAGATATATCTCTCAGTACATCTCCCACATCAGGTTCGCACTGATGATTAACCTATCGATTTTTTTACTCGGGTATTTAGCTCTTCAAAAGGGTTACTTTAATAGGATACTTGTTAAATCTATATTGATTCTTGTTGCTATCTGGTTCGTTATTTTTCTTTTTGTGCTGCAATCGGTTATGGGTATTGTTATTCTTGTGGCCATTTCAACTATTATCTTGATTCGATGGACCTTTTTATTGAAGGAGCCTGTTTTAAAGTTTAGCATCGTTGTGGGTTTAGCCTTTTCTCTCTTATTTTCGATTACCTATTTAGCACATACTGTCGACAAGTTCTTTACTCGAAATTATATCGATTTTAAAACCCTATCAAAAAAGACAGCTAATGGTAATGAGTATACTCACGATACAACCAGTAGGCAATACGAGAATGGGTATCTTGTTTGGATAAATATTTGCTACCCAGAATTAAAAAGAGGCTGGGAGCGCGAGAGTAAGTACCCTATTAATGGACCGAACAAGGATGGTCAGAATGTTGAATTGACTTTAATTCGTTACTTAGCTTCAAAAGGGTTAAGTAAGGATTCTGTCGGGCTATCTAAAATCGATTCAGTTGATGTTAAGCTCATAGAGAATAGTGTTGCGAGCGTAATTTACCGTGAACATAAAGTTGGAATTTACCCTCGACTTTACCAGATCCTATCAGAGATTGATAGCTATGCTACTCGGGGGGTAATAAGCGGAAGTACAGTGATGCAAAGGTATGTTTACCTTAAAGCATCGTGGCAGATCATTAAAAAGAATATCCTTTTTGGAGTAGGAACTGGCGATGGGAAGAACACTTTAATGAAGGACTATCAAAAATCGGGCTTAGACCTTGAGCAAAAATACTGGTTTATTTCACACAATCAGTACCTTACGGTTTGGATTGCTTCTGGCCTAATCGGTTTGGTGATGTTCCTAGCGGGTTTACTCTTTCCTTTTTTCTACGAAAAGAGAGGTCGTTTTTTCCTTTGCTTTATCTTTCTACTATTAATATTACTGTCGATGCTGAGCGAGGATACTTTTGAAACGCATATCGGGGTTTCTTTCGCTGCGCTTTTCTACTCTATATTTTTCTTTGGGTACAATTTTTTTCAAGATAAACCAGAATGTCAAACAACCGTTTAGGATCCGATTTTTTTAGAAGGGATGTACTTGTTGTTGCACCCGAATTGGTAGGGAAGACATTAATTCGTTCTTTTGATTCGTTTAGCCAACAGGAATTTATTATTACCGAGGTTGAAGCATACCGAGGAGGTGATGACCTCGCTTGTCATGCAAGTAAAGGAAAAACAGCAAGAACTGAGGTGATGTTCCATCAAGGAGGATTGGTGTATGTATACCTTATATATGGAATGTACTGGATGTTAAATTTTGTAACCGGAGAACCAGAAAATCCTCAAGCTGTTTTAATTAGGGGTTTAGCCGGATGCTATGGGCCAGGTCGGTTAACAAAAAGACTTGCAATAGGCAAGGAGTTTTATGGTGAGGATCTATCAACATCAACAAGGCTTTGGGTTGAGGATAGGGGTTGTTCCCCTGTAATTATCGCTGCACCTCGAATTGGTGTTGGTTATGCTGGCAAGGAGTGGGCTTCAAAACCTTGGCGTTTTTATACCGATGCTTTTATTTAGTATCAATGATTTCATAAAAATCTATTTTTTAATTACCGCGAAAGCGGTAATCAATCTCTAAATGTAAGAATTGTAAAATCTTAATTTATATGAATATAGTTTTTGCTGAACCAATTGGATTGACTTTGCCTCAAAGAGATTCTTTTACAAATGAGATGAATGTCTTAGGCCATAATGTTAAATATTATGATGGATTACCCATAGATCAGATTGATCTCCTTAGCCGCACTGTTGATGCTGAGGTTTTAGTGTTAAGCAACTATAAGGTTACAGATAAGGTGATCGAAAAATCGCTCAACTTAAAGATGATAGCTGTTGCATTTACTGGAGTTGACCATATACCAATGGATTTATGCAAATCGAAAGGTATTGTAGTTTGCAATGCTGCTGGCTATAGCACCCAAGCTGTTGCTGAACTTACCATTTCCTTAGCCATAAATTTACTTAGACGAATTGTTCCATTCGATCATTCTACAAGAATAGGGGGTACTCGAAGTGGGTATCTTGGTGGTGAACTAAGTGGAAAAACTTTTGGAATCTTCGGTTTTGGTGCAATAGGGGAAAGGGTTGCAAAACTCGCTCAGGCTTTTGGTTGCACTGTTATAGCTTGGTCACGCAGCATAAAGGTTATTGATGGAGTTGAATTCGTTCCGCTGGAGCAACTACTCCAAAAATCGGATATCGTTTCTCTTCATCTTCCGTTAAACAATAGCACAAGGGGATTAATAAATTCTAAAAGTATAGGGTTGATGAAGTCAAACGCTTTTTTAATTAATACAGCTCGAGGCCCAATTGTTGATTATAGCGATTTAACAAGTGCTTTAAACGCCGAACGAATAGCCGGGGCAGCAATTGATGTATACGATCATGAACCACCCATTGAATTGAATCACCCTCTGTTTAAAGCACCAAATGCTATTCTGTTACCTCATATCGGCTTTGCAACCCATGAGGCAATTGAAGAAAGGAGCGGTATTGTTCTTCAAAATATTAGAAATTGGATGATTGGATCGCCAACAAATTCTTTTTAATATTGATAAAAGTAAAAAACGGTGAATTATTTTTAAAAAGGCTTGTATAAAAAATAAAAATTATATTACATTTGCACCGCTTAACCCGAAAGGGAAAACGCAAAACACTCCTCATTAGCTCAGTTGGTTAGAGCACTTGACTGTTAATCAGGGGGTCCTAGGTTCAAGTCCTAGATGAGGAGCAAGCCCTAACGAGAGTTGGGGCTTTTTTATTTGATGAGGTTTGACTCAATAAATTTTTATTTTGGGTATTTTAGCGGAATTGTTCAACACTAACATAAAAGGAATGACAAAGGTACTAGGACTTGGAAATGCTTTAGTTGATGTTTTGATAAGCATTGAGAATGATGAAATTCTTAAACAGCTGAATCTTCCTAGGGGCAGCATGCAGCTGGTTGATGAGAATTTTCTCAATCTTGCAACAGAGGCTACAAAAGGATTAAAGCAAAGTATTGCTGCTGGGGGTAGCGCAGCAAATACCATAAATGGAATTGCAAACATTGGGGTTTCATGCTCTTTCATCGGTAAAATAAGTGATGATAAGTTTGGAGAGTATTACCGCGACGATATGCTTAAAAGTGGAATTCAACCCATTCTTCTTAAAGGAAAGGCGCAAACTGGTCGGGCTACCGTTTTTATCTCGAAAGACTCTGAACGGACCTTTGGAACTTACCTTGGTGC
>JAYTVX010000092.1:0-6572 GCA_043743775.1 Bacteroidales bacterium
ACAGCAAAAGATTTTTATTGTGCCTTTTTGTAATATGCTCACGCATATCACAAAAATACTCTTTTTACCCCGTAGCAGAGCTACGAGGAATTCTTTTGACTAAAAAGGGGATCCCTAGCCTATTTATTTTACCAGGAAACACAGCAGTTGATCCCAGAATTAATGGGTACAAACGAACGAATAGATGGTTGATGAAATATTATCATTCGCCTTTTGATGATTTAAACCAAAAGTATTCCGATAAAGCATTTCTTACTGCTATTAGAGTAAATTTCTTAACGCTTTATTACATGACAAATAGATTGGAAAATATTAGATGGGACAATAGAAGTTGGTTCCTTAATAAATATAATTTAAAAGGAAGGGGTGATTTGTGAGAAAACTAAAGTGGTCAGTTCTTACTCAAATTTGAATCAGTGAGTCTTTAATTTTGTAAAACAAAATTATTTAGTCGAACTGATCCCGAGCGCAGCCAAGGGATCTCTAGGGTGATATTGGCTTCGCCGAACTCGCAAGCTCGGTTGCCTTCGGCGAACTCGTAAACTCGGTTCCCATCAGCTTTGCAGCGATTGATAATTATTTTCAGACAATACCTCGACAGCTCTGCTGCGAGAAAGTTTATTAGAGGTAGGGAATTGAAGTCTTCGCCCCAGTTTGCTCGATAACCCATTTAACCTGTTAATAAAGCGTGGCAAAATATATTGGAACGGATGATTTAGATGCAATTTTATTTTTACTTTTAAGTTAGTTTTTAACGGTGGACCTGCTTACCGACAGGCAAGGTATGTGTATGGCAGCTAACTCCCCAACATACTTGCTACGGAAACGTTAGCGGTTACTTTAACAAATTCACTATGCGAAAGTTAATTTTACTATGTCTATTCATCAATTCCTATTCAGCTGCTTTTAATCAGGTTGTCAACGGAACTGTTTTGGATAAGGTAACTAAAAATTCTATCGGCTTTGCCACTGTCTATTTTAATGGAACGTATGTAGGAACCTCCGCGGATCAGAATGGAAATTTCGAGTTGAATATATCAAAAAATGCTTCAATGCCCTTAACGATAAGTGCTATAGGATACTATTCTGTCACGCTAACCGATTTCTCAAAGGTTGAACCGTTGATTATTTATTTATCACCTAAAGTATATGAATTGCATGAAGCGGTCATCAGCGCTAAATCTCTTGAACGAATTAGAAAAAGAAATTTGATATTGTTTAAGGAAGAATTTCTTGGGACTACTGAGAATGCTCAGTATTGTGAAATATTGAGTGAAAAGGATATTACCTTTAACTACTACTCTCAGGATGACACTTTGAAAGCATACGCTTTAAAACCCATTATAATCGATAATAAAGCATTAGGGTATACAATCACTTGTTATCTTGATAAGTTTGAGTATTATCGAACAAGTGGATCCGTTTTTTATGTCGGGAATATGATCTTTAAGGAGAATGGAATAGGCGAAGGAGCAAACCATCAATTCGATGAAAGAAGAAAAAATACCTATCTTGGATCGAGAGTACACTTTCTTCGAACACTTTGGTCAGACGATTTATTCTTAAGTGATTTCATTGTTAGGGATGCAAAACAAAGACTTCTTGATTATAAAAGTATTGTAATTGAGGAAGGTAATGATAAGTTTATTCAGTACCCCAAGAGCTTCTGTATCGTCTACGATAAAAGTGTAAGCTTTATATATTTTCTTAAGCAGAAAGTATTCTTTGATAAAGTGGGACATTTCGATCCATCAGGTATAAACTGGAAAGGTAAAATGGGAGATCAACGAATTGCGGACTCCTTACCAGATGAATATATATTAAAATAATGCTGATGACGCTGATGCAGTTTTATTTCTATCTTTAAGTTGTTTTTTAAAGGTTGATCTGCCTTCGTTCTGTGCATCAGTTTATTCGCCAACATATCTTGCCATGGAAAGAATATTTTTTTAGTAAGGTGCCGAATCATCTCCCCAAATAAAACTCATTCCACGGGAACTTTAGCTCTAATATTAAAAAATTACTATGATGAAACACCTATGTTAATAATAACACAAAACGGATGAAATACATGGGTGTTCCACGGTTGTAATTTGCAAACCATGCTTTTTGATCTTACATCTTGCTATAAAACAAATGTTTAACTTAAATATATTCTCGTGAAACGATTGATTTTATTGACATTCCTATTCAATGCAATTATTGCAAATTCCCAGAATAATAAGGTTATTGACTGGGGGGCTGATTTAGATTTTATAAAAGTTGAATTACCTAAAAACCATTTCAATTTTTATACACAAAAGAGTGAGAAAGACTTTTTTAATGGGTTAGAGGGAATAGCTTTTGAAAAAGATAAATTATCCGATTTCGGAATCTCAGTTAAACTGCAGCAATTAGTTGCCTCATTTGGTGATTCTCATACGGAAGTTAGATTTCAATCATTGATAGATGTAAACAAAATTCTTCCATTAGGACTTTTTTGGTTCAGTGATGGAATTTTCGTTATACAAACAACAGCTGAAAACAAAACAATATTAGGATATAAGATATTAGGAGTAAATGGAATCCCAATTAAAGTCGTCATCGACTCTTTAAGTACATTATTAACTATTGACAATAATGCAATCATTAAAAACAGTTTTCCCCAAATAATGCCCTGTGTGCAGTTTTTGGAATGTTTTGGCATTACAAAATCAACTAATATTGAATTACAACTTGAAAACCCTAAAGGTGAATCATACAATTATATCATAAAGCCTGCTGTCATGAACAGAAGCAATATGGTTAAGGTCACTCCTAATTCATCGCCTATGTGTTATCAAAATACAAGGGCATATTTCATCGATTACAACCTGAAAAAAGACAACGTATATTACATTCAGTATAATACCTGCTACAGCAGAGAAACTCCTCCTCCTAGTTTTAGAGGTAGAATTGAGAATTTACCTTCGTTCGACGAGTTTTATAAAAAAGTGATAGATACTATCAATGGCAATAATTTTGGTAAAATCATTTTTGACATGCGTTTTAATGGAGGTGGAAGTTCTCCCCAAGGAACAAAACTAATAAGTGAATTGTCGACCATGAAAAATGTCAATCAAAAGGGAAAATTATATGTAATACTAGGACGAAAAACATTTTCCTCTGCAATCATCAATGCAATGGACTTTAAAAACTTGACGCAAGCCATTTTTGTAGGTGAGGAAACCGGAGGGAAGCCAAATCATTTTGGTGAAGTGAAATTTTTTGATCTTCCCAGTTCTGGTATTAAAGTGCAATATTCTACAAAATATTTTGGACAGAATAGTAAAGCCATGAATACAATTACGCCTGATTATATAATCGAACCCAGCTTTAAAGATTACCAAGAAGGACATGATCCGGTCTATGAATGGATACTGAAGCATTAAGACCGTATCAATACAATATCAATAGTAAGTTTGTGCGGTCAATAGAGAGCCGCCTAGCTGAGGGTAGCTTTGAAACTACGCTTAGCCGGGATCGATTTCAAACTAAAAACGAGATCAAGTAACAAAGTATTCAAAATCATTTCATCGTCATTCCTGCTCAAGTAATTGACAATTCCCCATTCCACAATTATGTCGACCTGAAAAAACCGACAAATTCTATATTGGGTAATGCTGTATTTAGAAAAAACAACTACAGATGCATCCTGCAACTTACTAATTAAACAAATACTGTTAAAAATTAATTGTATTTCAATAGTGATATTGTCTGCATAAACAACCATTAATATTTAGAACTCCATACATTTATTTCATTCAATAGAACATCTTTTCATTTAAAAAAAGTGATTGCACATACGAATTTTATTACTCAGAGAAAAATGAACTGTAGTAATTTAAATAATTCCGATGAACCTTACCTAAACCTAAAATACTATGCATAAAAAATTACTCTGGTTAGTGCTATTGTTAGGGATTACTTCATCTTCTCTATTGGCACAAATCCCTGCAGGATATTATACCAATGCAACAGGGACTGGTTATACTTTAAAGACCCAATTATACAATATCATCAAGGGTCAAACGAATCTTGGTTATGCTGGATTATGGACAACGTATCAAACCTCTGATCGGGATTATTTTTATGAAAACGATGGATCTGTTTTAGACATGTATTCTGAAAATCCTACAGGTGCTGATCCTTATAAATTCACTATCACAACTGGCCAATGTGGAACTTACGCCAACGAAGGTGATTGTTACAATAGGGAACACATCATACCCCAATCTATTTTTAACGAAGGGGCACCAATGGTTGCCGATGCGCATTTTATTACCCCAACCGATGGGAAGGTGAATGGAATGAGATCCAATTACCCTCATGGTGTTGTAGGTATTGCCACCTACACCTCACAAAACGGTTCAAAGCTGGGGTCTGCATCAAACTCAGGTTATGCCGCAGGATATTCAGGAACAGTATTTGAACCTATTAACGAGTTCAAGGGGGATATCGCCCGAATGTATTTTTACTTCGCAACCCGTTACGAAGATGTAATTACAACCTGGGGCACTTCTTATGCTATGTTTAATGGAACTACAAATCAGGTGTTCACTGCTCCTTTCTTATCTATACTTTTAACATGGAGTGCACAAGATCCTGTTAGCGCAAGCGAGATAGCAAGAAATAACGCCATTTATGCCCGTCAAGGCAATAGAAATCCATTCATTGATCACCCCGAATATGTAAATCAAATTTGGAGCACATCAACAGACACGCAAGCGCCAACTGCTCCATCTAATTTGACCTCTTCGAATTTAATGGCAACAGCCGTTTCATTAAGCTGGACCACTTCAACCGACAACGTTGGGGTAATAGGTTATGACGTATACAGGAATGGATCACTGCTTGCTTCTGCTACCACTACAACCTACAACGTAACTGGCTTAACAGCTGCTACAGCATACACTTTCTACGTTAAGGCGAAGGATGCTGCGGGTAATGCTTCTGCAGCAAGCAGTACGATTAATGTTACTACTACCTCTGCTTCTGATACACAAGCACCAACAGCACCAATCAATTTGGTCGCATCAAGCGTTGCTCAAACAACACTAACCTTAGGTTGGACTGCTTCAACTGATAACGTTGCTGTAACCGGTTATGATGTTTACAAAAGTGGAGTATTGCTTGTTTCTGTAACTGCTACAACCTACAATGTAACTGGTTTAACGGCTGCTACCGCATACACTTTCTACGTTAAGGCGAAGGATGCTGCGGGTAATGCTTCTGCGGCAAGTACAACGATTAACGTTACTACAACTTCAACAACGGTTAACTATTGTACTTCCAAAGGAAACAGCGTTGCCGACGAATGGATCTCGAAAGTAGTTATAGGTACATTTACCAACTCATCCACCGCTGCAGGCTATACCGATTTTACGAGTAAACTGATAACACTAACCGCAGGCACAGCTGCTAGCGTTTCGTTAACACCAGGTTTTACCAGTTCTGCGTACAATGAATATTGGAGAATCTGGATCGACTATAATGGTGATAAAGATTTTGATGAAACCAATGAACTGGCTTTTGACGCTGGAGCTGTATCCAACACAACCAAAACTGGAACAATCAACGTTCTTTCCACTGCATCAGGAACCACCCGAATGAGGATTTCAATGAAATATAATGCCGCTCCAACAACTTGCGAGGCTTTCGGTTATGGTGAAGTAGAAGATTATACTGTTACATTCGGATCTGTTGCACCTGACACACAAGCCCCAACAGCACCAACCAGTTTGGCTGCATCTAGCGTTGCTCAAACTACACTAACATTAGGTTGGATCGCTTCAACCGACAACGTTGGAATAACCGGATATGATGTTTACAAAGGAGGAGTATTACTTGCTTCTATTACCGCTACAACCTACAGCGTAACTGGTTTAACGGCTTCTACAGCCTACTCATTTTATGTAAAGGCAAAGGATGCAGCTGGTAATGTTTCCACTGCAAGTAGCACAATTAACGTTACTACTACCGCAGCTTCTGACACACAAGCACCAACAGCACCAACCAGCTTGGCCGCCTCAAGCGTTGCTCAAACTACATTGACCCTAGGCTGGACTGCTTCCACCGACAACGTTGGAGTTACAGGATACGACGTTTACAAGAATGGATCATTAATTGTAACTGTTACCGCCACAACCTATAGCGTAACGGGCTTAACCGCTGCTACAGCATTCTCTTTCTATGTTAAAGCGAAAGATGCTGCTGGTAATACTTCGACTGCAAGCAGTACTATTAATGTTACCACCCTTTCTAATGGGGGTACCCTGAACAAGGAGACCTTTGCTAATTTTTCTGCTGGAGGCTCTTATGTTAGCGGCACTTTTATCGGTCAAGACGGTTCCACTTGGTCCTATAGTGGCTCAAGAGGCGATATTGCTATAACAGGTTCAGCCCTAACCTTCGGAAAGGCTTTGTCCCCACTAAGCAATACAGTTTCGGGAACTATTCAAGGCGGCATAAGCACCCTGAAGTTTGATTACATGAAGGCTTTTAGTACTGCAGTAAACCTAAATGTTTATGTGAACAACGTTTTGGTAAAAACA
>JAYTVX010000093.1:0-3272 GCA_043743775.1 Bacteroidales bacterium
GCATAATAGAATCGAATGGTTTGGTATAACTAAAACATTCAAAAGTAAGAAAAATAGCTGAATATATTTAAGTGAAAAGAGTCAAGTGAAAAGCGAAAACTAAAATACTAGATGCTAGATATTAGACATAAAAGTTGGACTAGTATCCTTAAAACTAAACACGAAACACAATCAACTGTCAACTATTCTCATCAAACGTTTGCGTAGAAAAGTGGTGCGAATTAGTCAATAATTGGGAGAGTATAGCGTATATTTGTTAATTGATTAACTAAACAAATATTTCTATGCAAAAAATTGAAAACTATAGCTTTGCCGGTAAAAAGGTAATCGTTAGGGTTGATTTTAATGTTCCTTTGAATAAAAAAACCTTTGAAGTTACTGATGATACCCGCATACGTGGAGCCCTGCTTACAATTAATAAAATTATAAATGATGGAGGTGCTGTAATTCTTATGTCGCATCTTGGACGTCCGGAGGGTGTTGAGCCAAAATATTCGCTTAAGCCAGTTATTCCAGTTCTTTCAAAACTTCTTGGAGGTAAAGAGGTGAAATTTGCCGATGATTGTATGGGGGATTCAGCCAAGAACCTTTCAGTAAATCTAAAGCCAGGTGAAGTATTACTCCTTGAGAATCTTCGATTCTACGAAGAGGAAGAGGGCAAACCTCGCTTACCCGAGACTGCAACCGATGAAGAGAAAAAAGCAGCAAAGGCTGTCGTCAAGGAAAAGCAAAAAGCATTTATCAAACAGCTGGCTAGCTATGCTGATTGCTATGTTAACGATGCATTTGGAACAGCCCACCGTGCTCATGCCTCAACATCATTAATTGTTCCACAATTCCCTAACGACAGCATGTTCGGCTACCTCATCGAGAGTGAACTAGCTGCTATGGATAAAGTTCTCCATAAAACGGTAAAACCATTTACCGCAATCATGGGTGGAGCAAAGGTTTCTGACAAAATACTCCTTATTGAAAACCTACTGAATCGTGTAGATAACCTGATTATAGGCGGGGGTATGACCTATACCTTTATTAAAGCTCAAGGGGGTAAGATAGGTAAATCGCTTTGCGAGGAGGATAAATTGGATTTGGCTTTAGAACTACTAAAGAAGGCTAAAGAGAAAGGTGTAAACGTTTACCTACCTGTTGATGCTATTAATGCTGATGCATTTGATGCCAACGCGAATACTCAAGCGCTAAAAATCGACCTAACCCCTGATGGTTGGATGGGGCTTGATATCGGAAGTGAAACGATCAAGATATTCAGTCAGGTTATTGAGAATTCCAAAACGATACTCTGGAATGGACCAATGGGTGTTTTCGAGATGGAGAAATTCTCAATGGGTACATCTGCAATTGCATTAGCAGTTGCAAAGGCCACTGAAAAAGGAGCATTCAGTTTAGTAGGAGGTGGTGATTCTGTGGCTGCAGTTAATAAGCTCAACCTAGTTGATAAAATTAGCTACGTATCAACCGGTGGCGGTGCAATGCTTGAGTACATGGAGGGCAAAGAGCTTCCGGGAATTAAAGCGATTCGGGGATAAATTATATAATTAGGGACTTTCTTAAAATCACTAAAATGTCATTCCTGCGTATGCAGGAATCTATCTTTTTAATTTGAATTCCAGGGCTTCGTCCGGAATGACAAAATAGTGCATTTAAGATAGTCTCTTTTTTATACAAGTTCTATCTTTGCACCATGAATAATCTAGCATCATCCATTTTTCAAATCAGTAACAATGAGCAATTCGAAAGAATTGCATTGGAAATATTTCGTCATCAAGCTGAAAATGTACCTATTTATAAGGAGTACGTTGAGCGCTTAGGTGTAAATGCAAAAGATATCAATAGCATTGATAAGATTCCATTCCTTCCCATCCAGTTCTTTAAAACCAGAGAGATAAAACCAAGCAATGCTAAAGCTGAAGTCATTTTTACCAGTAGTGGTACAACTGGCGATCAAACCAGTAAGCATTATGTTGTAGATACTGATCTATACACAAAAAGTTTTACCACTGCATTCAAGCACTTCTATGGCAATATCGACGATTACTGTATACTTGCCCTTCTTCCCTCCTACCTTGAACGTCAGGGTTCATCGTTGGTTTATATGGCGGATCGCTTAATAAAGCTGTCGAATCACCCCGAAAGCGGTTTCTTCTTGAATGAGTTTGATGCGCTTGCAGAACGGCTCAATCGGTTAGACGAACAAGGAAAGAAATGTTTACTCATAGGTGTTTCCTTTGCACTAGTTGATTTTGCCGAGAAACATCGATTCAAGTTAAAAAATATCATTGTTATGGAGACCGGAGGCATGAAGGGTCGAAGGAAGGAGATGGTAAGGGAAGATCTTCATAACCAGCTATGCGATGCCTTTGGCTTAAAATCGATTCACTCTGAGTACGGAATGACAGAACTCCTATCCCAAGCCTATTCAAATGGCAAAGGATTGTTCCGTTGCCCTCCTTGGATGAAAATAATAATTCGTGATCCTTACGATCCATTTTCAACCCTTCCGTACCAACGAGCTGGGGCAATTAACATCATCGACCTTGCAAATATCTACTCTTGTTCTTTCATCCAAACGGAGGATTTGGGGAAAGTTTATGATAATGAAACCTTTGAGATTTTAGGGAGAATGAACGAGGCTCAGCTTAGGGGATGCAATTTGCTAGTGTATTGAATGGTTCATAAGGTTTGTTGACTTAAGGCTTTGCTTAATCTTAACTCCCTTACCCCCTCCTTAAAAAGGAGGGGGTAAGTTTTCGCTGATTTTCAATTTTCCCCTTTTTTAAGGGTAGACATAGAGGGGTTTCTTTCCTTGAATCAATGAAATTGACACCTATTTTGCAATACTCCTAGTCTTAACAAGTCCCAACTTCATGGCTATTTCTACGGGGATTGCATCCTTGTGAACAAGAATTGCGATAGTTTTCATTCTTACAAATGGCTCGGACATATATAGATATCCATTGTAGATATGGTTTTCGGTGCCCCAGCTGTTCTTTGTGTAATAGTATTTAACTCCATTTTGATCGGTAGCAATACCTACAAAATGCATTAGATGATCATCAGTTGTTGTTTGATTGTTAAAATTAAGTTGTCTGTTTTCTTGTGTAACATTTACCTCTGGAACAGGCCCATTAAAGCTAAACATTTGCGATATCCTATCCTCCTTAGATACATCGGTCCACCTGCTCATATCAGTATTTTTGAGATCCTCAACCTTAGCAGCAGGTAGAATTGCTACACCCTTCTTATAGGCAAATCCC
>JAYTVX010000094.1:0-1991 GCA_043743775.1 Bacteroidales bacterium
GAAGACTAGCCCGCGAACCGTTTCATTATGTAGCTCATGATACATGTTCGGCCAAGGAATAAAGGTGCAATGGTCAACTTTGGTTGATATTTCTTTCGATGCTTCAAATGCAGTTATCATATCAACTTCTCCATGCATCAGAAGAAGAGGGGTTTTAATCCGTTTCGCATACTTCAATACATATTCTCCAGCTCTTCGAACAGATACATAGAGCCGAGGTGTTATTTTGCTATGAATGAGAGAATCTTTCTTATATTTTTTGACCTCCTCTTCAAGATGGGAAATCTCTGAAGGCAAAACTGATGAATTGATTGGTAAATATGGGGCAATGTAGTTTAACGCTGAAAAGACAAACTCCTTGAATGGCGATAATGGCTTTGATAGCTTTAGCCAAGGTGATGTTACAATAATACCGTTGACTGCACAGCATCTCCGAATGGCATGATTCAATACAATATTCCCACCCATGCTATGACCGTAAAGGATAATGGGGATATTCGGAAAGAACTCATTAGCCTTTGTCACGGCTAGGTCAATCTCAAGAAGAAACTCCTCATAATGGTGAATATGCCCCCGTTGGCCGTCGGAGTGTCCATGTCCAATGTGATCCCATGAAAGGAAAGCACATCCTTCATTAACGAACTTTTCGGCCCATGGCAGGTAACGCTTCGAATGCTCACCATGTCCGTGAACCAATAATATCAGGGCTTTCGGAGTTGATTCTGGTGATATGTGCCAAGCAAAAAGCTTATGATGTCGGGGTGTTACCCATAATAATTCTACAGGATTCATAACCATATAATTTATAGCCAAGATAGTAAATAATTGATTATGTAGATAATATGTTTTAAATGAAGAGTGAAAAAAAGTATTTGTGTTGATTAGAGTAATTGTTTATCCTTTAGTTTTATTCAGTCGGCATTGGTAAATTATGCTGTCTTAGGAAAGAAAGTTTATCCCAATATCCTCGTTGAAATTTTATTTTTCCTTCAACAACATGAAAAAAACCACATCCCCTAAGTCCAAGAGGATCTTTCCATTCTAAAATCACCCATTCGCCATCCTCAAAAACATTCTCAACAATACAAACCATTTCGGCTATAGCAAATTCGTTTGCAAACATTTGCCTAATTGATTCTTTTCCTGTTATTGGTTCGTTTGCTACTTGATGATTTATAGCATCTTCATGGTAGAGTTCTGCTAATCCATGAACATCCTTTTTATTAAATAAATCAACGAACCGCTCTATCGTTTCTTTAGGTTTCATATATTCATCTTTTAGATAGAATTCTTCCTTTTTTGCATATTGGTCAGTTTGCATGAAGCAAAACTACAGAATATTTTAATCCCCAATTGATTTGAATTTCTCATATCCAGCTCGACTAACAGGTGTATTGCTAAAATTTTTCTCGAAATCTTTCTTAGATATTGATGCTATAGCGTCTTTGTGAAGGTTGAGAATCTCTAGTTCAGGTTTTAACTCCTTAGTTTTTGTGATTATGCTTTTACTACTCCACGAACAAACCTCCTGACAGATATCGCAGCCAAAGCACCAACCGCTGAGAGAATTTTTCTCTTCATCGGTTAAGGGAGACTTCTTTTCAATTGTTAGGTACGATATACATTTTCTAGAGTCGATTACCATTGGTGATACTATTGCCCCTGTTGGGCAAGAATCCAAACAGCGAGTACAAGTACCACATCGGTTTGGAATATTTGATGTTGATGGCTCAATCTCCAAATCGACAATCAGCTCTCCGATAAAAAAGAATGATCCTAGTTTTGGGTGAATAAGCATTCCATTCTTTCCAATCCAGCCTAATCCGGCCTTTACGGCCCAAGTACGCTCAAGAACAGGTGCAGAATCGACAAATGCCCTCCCTTCTACTTTGCCATACTCCTTTCGGATCAATTCGAGCAATTGGTAAAGCTTATCCTTAACAACCGTGTGGTAATCTTGGCCAAGTGCATAGCGAGAAATCTTTGGTGGA
>JAYTVX010000095.1:0-3343 GCA_043743775.1 Bacteroidales bacterium
TCAGCTGGTTAGAGCATCAGATTGTGGTTCTGAGGGTCGTGGGTTCGAGCCCCATTCTCCACCCAAACCCCAACAAACGTTGGGGTTTTTTATTTCCCTTCAATGATGTGCTCAATCATCTTTTTTGGTGATTCAAATCAATGAAGTTTTACTTGATTTGAATTAAAAAATTCCATAATTTGTTTACTGAAAACAAACAGGTTATGCGAAATACTAAAATGCTTGTCGATCGAGTATGCAACAATTACATGATGCATAATCCCTATTTTTTTTACAGGGAGGTTATCTTCTTTAATCTTGAAGAACCGATCAAACCCGATCAAAAACTTCTTTCGTTTTACGACATGTTCGTCCGTCAGGTTGATATTAAACTGCTTGAGGAGCAATCGGAAGACAGTCTCCGAAGAACAAAAGCTTGCTTTTTCTTTAGAAGTTAATATTTTGCACAACATCAATTAACAAGGTAACCAAAACTGGTTACCTTTGTTTTTGTTATATAACGTCAAATATTAAATAGCTATTTGATTTTTAAAAATTAAATCCCTTAAGTTTTAATTTTATGAAAAGACTATTCACCCTTTTAATGGTTGCTTTTATGGCTAGCAATGTATTCTCACAAAAAAGCGATAGCGAAAAAACCGCTCTGCTGATAATTGATGTTCAGGATTTTTACTTTCCGGGAGGTGCATCTGAACTAGTAAATCCTCATGCTGCTGCTGATAATGCAGCATTGCTATTGGCATACTTTAGGGGGAAGGGAATGCCTGTTATTCATATCAAGCACGAATCAAAAACTCAATCTGATATTCAATCTACTGTAAAACCTATTGAAGGTGAAAAGATAATCACGAAAAAGGAAGTTAGCTCCTTTAATGGCACTGATCTAAACGATTATCTAAAGAGTTTAGGCATTAAAAATCTTGTGATATGTGGAATGCAGACTCACATGTGCGTTGAGGGGGCAGTAAGAGCTGGATATGATTTGGGTTATCAAATTACATTAGTTCACGATGCTTGTGCTACAAAAGATTTGAAATGGGAGAACGAAGTAATCCCTGCAAAAATGGTTCATCTGTCAACACTATCTACCCTTAAGGCTTATGCTAAAGTTATTAGTGCTAGTGAGTTCTTGGAAGGGAAATAATAATTGGTAATCACCCGTTAAACAGTAAGACTAAATACCGAGACACCGAAATTTCATTTTGATTGATATTTCTCTGTGTCATTATATCTCTGTGTTGATAAGTATACTTTATTACTGAAACACCGGGTTAGCAAATGTTTTAACATCCTGATCGTTTATCTCCTTACTGCAAAGGATTATTAACCGCTCAATCACATTCCTGAATTCACGAATATTGCCAGTCCACTTTATTTTTTTTAGCTCATCGATGGCCTTAGGGGTAATCGTTTTCTTGGGCATTCCATGCTCAGCGCAAATCAATTCGATAAAATGATCGGCAAGTATTGGGATATCCTCGGTTCTTTCGTTGAGAGAAGGTACATGTATAATGATTACGCTTAACCGGTGATAAAGGTCTTCGCGAAATTGGGCTGATTCAATCTCTTTCTGTAGGTTTTTATTGGTGGCTGCAATTACTCTTACGTTTACCTCGATATCCTTATCGCTACCAACACGGGTAATCTTATTCTCCTGAAGTGCGCGCAAAACTTTAGCTTGGGCGCTAAGGCTCATGTCACCGATCTCATCGAGGAAAAGAGTTCCTCCATCGGCCTGTTCGAATTTTCCCTTACGCTGTTTGATAGCCGATGTGAAGGCTCCTTTTTCATGACCGAAGAGTTCGCTCTCAATCAATTCCGAAGGAATAGCGGCACAGTTAACCTCAACAAAAGGCATATCGGAACGATTGCTCTTTTCATGAAGCCAACGAGCTACAAGTTCTTTTCCAGTTCCATTTGCACCTGTAATTAATACACGAGAGTTGGTAGGCGAAACCTTGTCAATGATATCCTTGACCTTGGTGATAGCAGCAGATTCGCCTACGATGTCGTAGGTTTTATTTACCTTCTTTTTAAGAATCTTTGTCTCCTGTATGAGTGTTGTTTTATCGGTGGCGTTTCGGATAGTGATAAGCAATCGGTTCAAATCGAGGGGTTTTTCGATGAAATCGTAGGCCCCTTTCTTGATCGATTCAACAGCCGTATCGATGTTGCCATGTCCTGAAATCATAATTACAGGTATTTCGACAGAATGTTCTTGTAGCTTCTCAAGCACCTCAATACCATCCATATTGGGCATTTTGATGTCGCATAGCACCACATCGTAGCTATTCGCCTTAAATAGCTCGATTCCGCTTATGCCCTCCTCGGCAATATCGACCTCATGCTTTTCGAACTCAAGGATTTCTTTTAAAGTATTACGGATAGCCCGTTCATCGTCTATTACAAGTATCTTGGACATAAAATATTATTTTAACTCTTGTTCAATACTTCCCACAAAGCCCCTTCTTTAAGGGCGTAATTCGATTGGCTGATCGATTTAATCCCCAATCGATTAACTATAAAGTTAGTGAAAATCGATGCAAGTACAATATAATCAACCCGAATGAGCTCCATTCCAGGCATTACTGTTCGCTCATCTCTAGTTGATTTTAAAAGTTTTTGATGTAGCTTAAGGTAAGCATCCATGGGAATATCAGCTGAGTAATGCGCTGAAAGTGGAATTGTACCTGCTTGTGCTAATAGACTTCGGTAGGTATCGAATGTTCCTGAACTGCCAACCAATCTAATAGGATGATATTCTGAAGAGGCCTCGAAAAGGGTTTGCAGCTCCACTTCGAGAAATTGCTCAACGCTCAACACCTCTTCGGAGGTAATTGGATCGTTTGGACTAAAATGATTAAGCAGTCGTTGTACACCAAGGTTAAAGCTATGCATCCAAAATGCTTGACTTGCGTTGCAAAGAATTACCTCGTTACTACCTCCTCCAATATCAAGGATTAAGTTGTTTTCATTACCTAAATCAACAGCTTGCTTTACTCCAAGATAAATCAAAAGCGCTTCCTGCTCTCCTTTGATGATACTTACTTTTAGATGATGTTTTTTGAATATTTCATCAACAAAACTTACTCCATTCTCTGCATCGCGGGTTGCGGATGTTGCAAAGGCTAAAACTTTATCGACGTTAAACGTAGAAATGGTCGACATATGAGAATCAATGGCTTTTATTCCACGCTCCCATGCTTCGGGGGCAATAAATTTTTTATCTATCCCTCCTTCGCCTAGCTTGACGAAACACTTGCTGTTATGAAGGGTCTGATAGTGATTGTCGCCATTGGATTCCACAACCAAAAGGTTAAAGGTATTCGTCCCCATATCGATA
>JAYTVX010000096.1:0-3223 GCA_043743775.1 Bacteroidales bacterium
GTAAAATATAGTTCGGTATAGGCTAGCTGCCACATCAGGAAATTACTGATTCGAAATTCACCACTTGTTCTAATCATGAGTTCAGGATCGGGAATACCAGCGGTTGTTAAGTATGATGAGAATAAATCCTCGCTAATATTTTCAGGGAGTATCTTACCGTTAGAAACATCCTTCAACAAGTGCCTTGCCGCATTCGTAATTTCCCACCGAGAGCTATAACTCAAAGCAAGAACGACGGTTAATCCAGTACAGATTGAAGTTTTAAGAATAACCTCATTAATTTTTTTTTGTACTGCCTTGGGAAGTGCTTCTTTATCGCCAATTGTCTTTAATGAAATATTGTTCTTAATTAACGTTTCAGTTTCGGTATTGATAGTATTTATCAACAAACTCATCAAAGCATCCACCTCCAGTTTAGGTCGATTCCAATTCTCCGTCGAAAAAGCATAAAGTGTGAGATATTTAACCCCCAATTCAGCAGAAGTTTCAATTGATGAACGAACAGAACTTACACCATTTCTATGACCAAAAATTCTTTGAGTCCCTCTCTGCTTTGCCCAACGACCATTACCGTCCATAATAATGGCTATATGATTTGGGATTCTATTTTTATCAACTGCTTCGATCAGCGACATAATATTTTCAACTGTTATTGATAAACCGGACAAGTGTCATTATAGTCATAAAGGCGGAAAGTTACGAATAATCCAACAAATGAAAACCAATCATTATTATGGAATATGGCTTTTGAACCATCGTAAACATTCTCATATCCATCAACTTTATCACTAAATGTTTTACACAACCGCCATTCCCAACCTACTGTAATTCTTGAGATAGGACAATATTTCATGCCAATTCCAAATGGTAATTGAGGGATAATTGCACCCCCAATATAGGCTCCCCCAATCCCTAAAATCACATACGGTGAAAAATTGTCTTTATTTAAATGACGTGTATTGAAAGACATGAAATTAATTTCACACAATCCATCAAATTCAACCAACTGTTTAGAAAAAGAACCGGTAACTCCGGGCAAATACTGATTCAAGGATGAATAACTCCCCTTTAATCCACTATAGCTGCCCGAAACACGAAGCGAGTAGTACTTATTTAAGTTATACCTAAACATCACCCCTAAGGCTGGTGATGGCTGATACAAAGGAGTTCCTTGGTTGTAATCTCCCATATAATAACTACCTCCTGCTTGAATGCCGATATCTCTCCGTTCCTGAGATTCACACAAATAGCTCAAAAAAATAATGAGAAATATAGCAAGGGATAACTTTCGGATCATTTATCTTTTGCTCCCCATATCATTACGAAAAAATCGTTTAACCCCTTTTCCTGTAGATATACGATAACTTGCTTTAAAATTAAGAATATAATAGAGATCGTTATGCTTGGATGATTGAGTGGAAACGCCATCGATATAATCAGATAAAACATATCTTCCACCAAATTCAATGCTATAAGAAAGATCAGATGAATAAGCCACTTTCAAACCTAAACCTACGGGTAAAGTGAGCGTTAACGATTTATTATCAACAAATTGTGACGAGTTTATTAAACTTGCCTTGGGCTTTACTTTAAAATATAAACCACCAATACCAGCAAAAGTATAAACGCTAAAAATTCGCTTAACATTCTTAGAACCTCCTCGCAATCTAATGTTTAAGTAGTTGTAATTTCTATTCTCTTTTAGAATAAAGTAAACCCCTTGAAGTGAAAACTCATCCATAATCGTATTGAAAGCAAAATCTCTAAGGTAATTTCTTGATCCTTTATCAGTTTGGGTAATAATCCCCAGCGTGTTATTTAGGTTGATATATATCCTCTCCTTAACCCTATAGTTTCCCCCAAAATTAATTCCGGGTCGGATGGATAAGATACTAATGTCCCTAAAACCAAAGAGGTTATTCTTAGCATCTGTTCCTCCTATATCACCAAAATACTCAATAGCAGAGACACCTCCCCAAATTTCATATCTTCGAACCTTCCATGCTTGAGAATGCCCAACAATATATAACAAACCGAATAAGACAAAGAGTGTTAAACGCTTCATTCTTTAGAAACTTTCTTACAAATATATAAAATGCTGTTAATTAAACTTCATCATAAACAAAACAAACGCCCAATAAGTTTTCTAATTGCGCAGAATCACTGATAATTTTATAAAATCTAACTGCCTTAGTTTCTTTTATCTGCACCCCAAAGAAGTTTGTTCCGTAGCGTTTTATAAAAATTTGCCCCCTCGAGATTTACCATTCCAATATAAAATGGGGCTTTCTTCACCTCAATGGTTAACGGCAGGTTTAATGTGTATGAATGAGAATCAAGAGAAACTAGAACATCCCCTGAACGACCCGTTACCTCTAACTTTAGGATACATGAATCGGGGATTACAAAAGGGCGAACGGTTAAATGATGAGGAGCAATTGGAGATATTAAAAATGATGGCAATGCAGGACTTACGATTGGCCCCCCAACGCTTAAGGAGTAAGCGGTTGATCCTGTCGGTGTTGCTACAATAAGCCCATCACCCCAGTAAGTGCAAAGAAATTCATTATCAATATACGCATTAACCGTAATCATTGAGGAACCCTTTTTCTGTAAGGTAAGGTCGTTTAAACCATATGGGTAACTCGAAAATGGATTTTGACTAGTAACGACTTGAAGTAACGATCGTTTCTCAACGCTAAATTTTCCGCTTAAAAGCATATCAATCGCATCATCAATATCCTCGGTTGAAATATTAGCCAAAAAACCCAGCCTTCCAAAATTTATTCCCAATACAGGAATACAGGATTCTTCAACAAAAGCGACAGATTCAAGAAAAGTTCCATCACCTCCTAAGCTAAGCATGAAATTTGCTAAATGCTTAACCTCTCCCGATGTTCGAAAAACAGCTTTGACCGGTACCTTTATTCCAAACTCGCTGATCAAATAATCATGAAATGGAGAATAGAAAACTATCTCGACTTGACGCTTTCTTAGTATATCGAGTAGAGCGATAAGATCATTTTTATAGGGCGTTTCTAAATACTTACCGTAAATTGCAATTACAACTTTACCTAATTCTTTGGATTGATCTTCCTGGTTCATCTCTTGAAATCTATATGTTTAGGTATCGCATAAGTAAATTATAACGCTCATCGAGGAGTTCCTCTTCTTCATCATACTTCATATATGAACCCCTTATGGTGTAGTTATAACGGTTAAA
>JAYTVX010000097.1:0-5138 GCA_043743775.1 Bacteroidales bacterium
TCCTCGCAAATTTGAATTAGCGATTCAAGTACTTCAAGGTTTCGTCTCCTTCCAGAACCAACGGCATAAACCATTGCTATTGATAGGTTATGTTTTTCAGCAACTATTTTTCTGTCGTGCTTTTTGATGTACTTCTTTATGTCTTTGAAATTCACTTCCATATGACAATATTTAGGTATTTACAGTTGTATAATATTTGTATATATTTGTATCAAACCAGTAACACAAAGTAAAGCGAATTAGAATATATAACCTAATTAAATAGTAAATATTTTCTAATTAAATAGTAAATAATATTTTAACAATGGATAACTCGCTGGGTAACAGAATAGAAGTAATTAAGAAAGAAAGTCGTTTAACGATTGAAGAATTTGTTGCCTTGTTGGAAGTATCAAAACAATCATATAGCAGTTGGATAAATGGAACATATCCAAATTCAGAGGTCTTGGTTAAAATACTTAAGAAATTCCCCGAATATAAAGCCGAGTGGTTACTATTGGGAGAGGGGGAAATGAAGAAAGGAAGCGATAAGGTAGAAACGGTAACCGAACCGCAAGTAAACTATGCAAATAGAGGTATAATAAGGGATGAGATAAGGTTATACTTTAAGGAAATTACCTCGAAACTAGAAAAAATGTAGACATAATATAGGTATAATTCTACCTATCGACATCATGCAAGGCAGTAAAAACGATACTATTATAAATGGGTTTGTTTCCACGTGGCACCACCAAGCCCCTCGTATTTTTACGAGGGGCTTTCGATTTTTATAGGGTTAGCGTAGGCGCAAAAAGGATCAAATGAGTTTGTTAAAAAATTGTGGAGAAAAACAAGAGAAGTTATGGGAAACGCTTATAAATCTTACTTCTATGGTCGAAAGCAGCAAAAGTAATGGTTTGATTCTCAATAAATACGCCAATGCGGTAATCACCAGTGCGGATGCGGTAGGCTGTTTTATGCCCAACTATTTTCTTGAGGTTCTTGATTTCGATTATACTTTTAGCCTTGGAAACATTGCTAATAGCCTCGTTTATCTCCGAAGCCAACTTGGGATTTTTAATCCTTTCATATTCCTTGGTAAAGGAACGTTCAAAATCGAACGTCATCCTTTAGCATCGCTTTTTACTCCTGCTAAAAATCGTTTTTTTTCCCCAGCAGTTAATAGATCGCCCTTGCTATTGCGCACCATCTTTTTAAGTAGGTCTGAATCGTCTTCGTCAAAATCGATACCCTTATATTTTTCAGCCATCATGCGGGCAGTTTCTAGTAGGTTTTTACCTGCTTTGGTTCTAGGGTTTACGCGAATAGTTACTTCTGACATGGCGTTTATATTTACTTACAAAGGTAAAAAAAACCTCTGTATTTCTCATTTTTTTTGTAAAGAGTCCGGTTTGAAAATCAGCTTAAGATCTAAAATCATATCGTAGGCATCTGGATCCAGTATAGTTGCAACGCGAAAGGTTGTATCAAGGAATACGAGATCTTGATGCTTGATAACCTCTCCAGCAAGATTCTTAGTTTGATATTTATGAAGGATCGTGTAGCCCATAAGAATCCCCTTGTTCTTCTCAAGCAATGCCTTTAGGCTGTCGACCCTTTGTTGATTGATTACAGGTTTTGTCATTTCCACTTCAACCTTATCCGACAGATAATGGGTTAGCTCTGTTCTCTCATAACGGGCTGTAAAATCCTCAAAAGCAATGGGTTTATATTTAGTAAATTCTTCCGGATGATTTCTAACCCAGCTGTTAATGCTCACCTTCGCTTTCTCCTGAAGTAAGAAAGTGTTTACAGGCTTTTTATCAGCTATAGGTGAACAGGATAGTTGGATTGCTAAAATTGGTAAGCCGAATAGAATAAGATGAAGTTTATTAAGCTTTTTCATGGCTATAGCATTTTGAGTAAATACGAATATAGTAAAAATGGAGTTAATCTAATCGTAAGAATAAAAAATTTAGTTTAAAGTTATTTAAATATCCCGATAACGAATAAAAGATAACGGAAAAAAGACGATGAAGCACGACTGGGAATAAAGGTCTTAGGCATGAGCCTAAGCCCAATGAGATCATTACTTGTAGGCAGAGCGTACTGGTGAGGCCCAACGACGGCAAAGCCGAATGCCGAACTCAAAGTGTATTGTTTATTACACTATAGCCTCTGTCGAACGAAGAGAGAGATGCCATAACGTGCGATTACCCAGACAAAGTTTGGACCCCTGTCTGGGCTATACTCAGAAATGTGGTAGTAAGAAAGAAAGTCCTTCCATCTGAAATCACACTACAATCCTATAGTCACAACACTCGTTTTAAGGATGCGGCGACCGGCTAGGTCGCTAAATGCTTTATTGGTTAACTTGCAGTAAGCACTAGGAATTTGCCGCAAAAAGGTAAAAATGCCAACACTTTCAGTATAATCGGTTCCGGCGACTAGTAATTTATCTTTTCCATCCACCCAGCAGTAGATTGTGGGTTGAAGTAATCCTGTTGCATCCTTGGCTGTAAGTTGACTGCTTAGATCTATCGGTTCGCCCACAGTGTAAGTTGCTTTTGAGAGTGCAAGAGTTGTTTGTGGTGCGTAATCATAGTTGTAGCGTTCTAGCGGCTGAGGAAGGCTAGTAAATGAAAGTTGATTTTTTTCACACTGGAGTTTTTTTAGAGAAATACTATTCCCTACTTCGATGGAGGTAAGCAGATTTGAATTGCATTTGAGAGTCTTCAACTTTACATTATTTTTTACATTCAGCGATGTAATGCGGTTCTCATCACAATCTATTTTTCTGAGTTGTGTTCCACTTTTTACATCTAAAGAGGTGAGCTGGTTTTTATAGCAGATTAACTCTTCTAACTTAGGGAAACCAATAATATCTAGGGAGGTGAGCTGATTTTTTTCGCAATATAAGTATTTTAGGTTTTGACATTTACTTATATCCATCGAGGTGAGTTGATTACCACTACACCATAAGTAATATAGCAAAGCGCAATTATCTATTTTTAGGGAGGCGAGTATGTTATTAGAGCAGGATATACTTACTAGTTTAGGTAAGTCCCTAACGACCAGCGAGGTGAGTTTTCCCGATAGGCTTAATGTTTCAAGCGTAGTGCAGTTACTTACATCTACCGCTGACAATTCACGAGAATAACTCGTTAATTCAGTAATCTCTTCACCATAAATTTGCACATCGGTGGGAGTGGCACCTTGTGCGGGAATGGTGAAGACAACACTTGTAGAAACAACCTTTGTAGGAACAACCGTAGTATCCCCAAGGATTTTCGCAGCAGCGTCAAGACCATCAGCCATCTTATCGAGGAATGAGGACTTTTTGTCAGATGGAAGAATAAGAGGAAATCTCTCCCTAATGATTCCTCTCGCTCCGTATTTCACGGTTACGATGGTGCCAACTGCCCCACTTAGGGTAAATCCATAGAGGTTACCAGTGGTGGTCATAGTGATACATGGGCGCTCGTTCTGCGCCAGACAAATGCTTAAAGTCAATGCAAGACAAAGCGTAAGTGATAATTTTCTCATAAAATTGGATTTGTTATTATTAAAACTGGAACCTAGTTGCATTCTCATGAGGCAGATTTATTGTGTTTTAGCCTAATTGATTTACTCGTCTAATACCATGTTCTTCGTAATGTTGATCATTCGTATTACTCTTGCTACGAAACAGTATTTTTTCATATTATTTCAGTACACCAAAGTCATACACTTTTCCTACTGTGCCTAGCATTGTTGTATTCCCTGCATACATAAAACAATATTCACCAGGAACAAGAGCAATTTTTGGAGAAACTTTGTAAACCCCTGATTTTAGTTTTTCAAGTGTGAAGTCTACTTTATACTTATCATCAACGCCCCAAGACATTCCTGAATAAGTACCCATTGAACCAATAACAACTTCTCTATTTTTCTGCTTTGAGTCCAACTTGACTAATAAAAATTCATTTGGACTTGATGAAGAAGAAAACCATGCTGAACTATTATTAAGATTTTGACCTTTGTCAAAATAAAAATAGAATACTGGATTGCTTTCGGATAGCTGTAAACGTGCCATATTTCCATCAAGTTTTGCTTTGGTTTTGGTTTTTGCAATGCCATAAGTCAATGCTGTTCCTATACCATTCCCCGTTTTTGACTGAGAACATACAGTAGGCTCTAATGAAGTCATTATAGGTTTCTCGTTTTCTATCTTGTAATAATAAAGTCCTGATTCATGAACTGCGTTTGGGTCATTAATATCTCCGGTAGCATTGTCTTTGTTTCCAGATGCCTCAACCATTGCGTTTACAATCTCATCGGGAATTTTTTGTTTTTTAAGATTAATCAATGCGTCAGTCGAAATATCAAAATTTGTTTTGGACGTTTTTATTTTACTTACGATTATCGTAGAGGATAATCCTTTGCTGTAAAGATTGATAACAGAAGCATTATTCAAAACTTCGTCATTTGTTTGTGCAAAAACCATTACTGATAATAGCAACATTGTAAAAATCAAGGTAATTTGTCTCATGATGTTTGAATTTAGTTTTTAGTTATATCTTCCACTCGGTTATTGTTTTATCAACTTTACTATTACAGTTTTCTCATCATTGGTGGTAATATGAACGAGGTAAACGCCCGCCTTCAACATCCCAATATTTATAGAAACCAGATCTAAGCCTGCCAGATCGTGATTCATAACCATAGCACCAGCAAGGGTGTAAATTGTAGCACGAACCATTGGACCTCCCTCCAGCGTTACGAACTCTCCAGCAGGGTTGGGGTATATCCGTTGCGTAACACAAGACACCATGCCAACCGCGTTCACTATAATACCAGTAATCGGCCAAAAATCCTTCCAATAGGCTGCAGCCTTGTAGGCCGCCACTGAACCTGCGGGAACAAACAGCGCACAGGTAGCTGTGTTCAATCCGTAAAAGGTAGTATAACTGATAGCCAATGGAATCAACATGTTGTTAACAACACTCTTTAGGCCAGTGCATCCATCGAAAGCCCCGAGACTAATGGTGGTTATCGAACTGGGTAAGGTTAAACTGGTCAGACCAGTACAATCCTTGAAAGCCATGTTCCCAATTGTGGTAACCAAATTGGGGAGGGTTAAGCTGGTCAGTTTGCTACAACCAAAAAATGCATAGTTC
>JAYTVX010000098.1:0-8338 GCA_043743775.1 Bacteroidales bacterium
GTTTTTTTCTTCCCTGACGGCTTAGTCTGATTTTTACAGGCATACTTTACGCTTTTTTATTGTTTATCCTACTAAATTTTGAGCGGCAAAGGTAGCAGATTTTTTAATAAAAAACACATAAACCTATAAAATTAAATAAAGCGAAAGTATTTCTACTGAGATAATTGTCTGGATTAAAATTGGAATGTTTTAATGTAGGTTTGTCACTTTAAAACAACTGTAAAATCATATCATAGCCATAGCCCAAAACAATTGCACCAATCAATATTATGACAACATATAGGTAGATCGCCTTTCTCTTCATTATCACCGAAAGGCCACCAATGACTCCAATACTTGTTGCAGGGCCAGAAATCATGTAGGCGAGAAGCGCACCTTCGCTAGCTCCTGAATCCCTTAATACCTGTAAAAGGGGCAAAACCGTTGCATCCGAAACGTACATCGGTAATCCGATTAGCGCTGCAAGAGGTATCGAGTAAAAATTATCTCCACTAAAAAACTTTACAATCCATTCAGTGGGCACATACTCTTTAACCAAATAAGCGATTACAACAAATAGTAAAAAGAGTGGAAGTACCTTTACAATCCCTAAGTCGAAAAAACTTAAGATTAGTTTTTTTAGTTTTAGCTTATTAACAACTCTAATAATAAAATCAGAGTTAGTATAATTTGATGGCTCAGTCTCATTGACCTTACAGCCGCTTTCAGTAATTCCTGAACTACAGCATGTAGAAGTAGAACTTCCATCTACCCTTAACGATACCATGCTAAGTTTTGCTAAAGGCAATCTATCATTCTTTACCTTTAAAAATTCGCCTCTGCTCCTATTTTCCTTCTGATTTAACTGTTCATTATGTTCTTGCGTTTTCAAACGAATCTGGTCTTTCAGAAAACTTGTTCTCTTCTCAATTGTGTGTGCAATCCACCCAGCCCCAAGGCCTAAAACCACAGAAGAAACTGTTAGCGCAATGGCAAAATTCATCCCCATAAATCCTGCGAGCATAACAAACGTATCGGGGCTCATTAGCGGCGAGGAGATAAGAAAAGCCATAATAGCACCCCAGGGCATCGAACTACTAACCAGCGATAGCACAACAGCCATTGTTCCACAAGCACACAAAGGTGTAAATGCACCAAAAGCAACGCTACCCAGAATTAAGAAACGAGGACGACGAAGAAATAACCTACGAACCTTCTCTGCATCTATATAAACCGAGATTACGACTGCGATAGTAATTCCAAAAAGAAGAATAAACCAATTCGCAGCAAATGTATGAACAACATAATTGAACACCCCGGTAAACACTTTTAAAATTTGTGATATCATAACGACCTCCTTTTAATTTTGATTTATGGTACAAAGGTCGTTGGGCAGGAAATGATTTCTCTTGATCTAGATCAAGATTTTTGGGTTGCAATTTTCTTTCTAATTCGGCTAAGCGTTTCGGGAGTAATCCCTATATATGAGGCGATGTAATGCAGGGGTATTCGATTTACTACCCCAGGATTCTCCTTAAGCAGAGTGAGGTATTTTTCCTGAGCTGGTATTGGACCATTCCGCCAATTGGATTGCTGTAGTTCAATAAATTCTCTTTCAGCCACGACCCTACCAATCTTCTCCCAAAAAGGTGACTTTGAATATAGAAAATTCAAATTATCGTAGCTAATTAGAACTAGTGTAACTTTTTCTAATGCCTGAATACTAACATTCGAAGGGGTTTGAGTAATAAAGCTAATTGTAGAGGTTGCAAAGGTATTATCGCTGCATAGGCAGGTTGTGTTCTCGATTCCATCGTAGAGTATGTAGGCTCTCATAATCCCTTCAGCAACGAAAGCAAAATGACGGCAGGTTTTGTCCTTCTCAACAAAGTGTGCTCCCTTACTTAGCATCTCAACCTGAATAAAAGGCAGAGCCAAATCAATAGCATCGATGCTATACCCTGGTATGGTTTTCAGAAATTGAGTAAACTTATCGATGGCCAATTCTCTATCCATTCCAGAAGGTTTCAATCGACATGCAAAATAGTAAAAACTTAGTAGATTTGACTATGGGAGACTTTACCAAAAAGTAAAATATTTGATTTAGAGGAACTTCAGGATAATTCTACTTCTTCTTTTTCTTCTTCTTTTTAGGTAAAGGAACATAAGCGTTATGTTCATCAATCAAAGCTTTCCAATCATGCTCACTATCCTCGGAAACATCAATGGTCTCCTCATATTCTCGTTTATCAATTCCAATTACAGCAATAGGTTTAGTTAAAAAAGTTTCAATTTCTTTAAGTATATCCTTTTCCTCGGAGCTACAGAACGAAATAGCAATTCCTCGTTGAACACCCCTCCCGGTGCGGCCTACACGGTGAACATAATTCTCAGCAACTTCGGGCAAGTCATAATTCACCACAAACTCTACATCAGGAATATCAATTCCCCGAGAACTCACGTCAGTAGCAATCAATACTTTATTGGTTCCTTCATGAAAACCCTTCATTACCTGAGCGCGTTCATCCTGAACCTTATTCCCATGAATTGTTTGACTTGCTATCTCAACCCGTTCGAGGGCCTTAGCAACCCTTTCAGCACGCACCTTCGTGCGAACAAAAACTAGTATTTTACTTTCAGGATGCTCTTTTATAATACGTTCCAGGAAGAAACGTTTATCGTCCATCTCAACAAATGCGACCGAATGTTCAATATTTTTCGCCACGGGATCATTGGGCGAAATTTGAATTCGAACAGCATGCCGAACCAGACCGTAGGCTAAATCCTTAATATGCTCATTAATGGTTGCAGAGAAAAACAATGTTTGCCGACCCTTGGGAATACGCCGAATTAATTGTTGCATATCGGTAATAAAACCTAGCTCGAGCATATGATCGGCCTCATCGAGGATCAATATCTCAACATCTGTAAAAGATAAAAAACCTTGACTAGCCAAGTCGAACATTCGCCCTGGGGTTGCCACTAAAATATCCATCCCATTCTTTAATCGCTTGATTTGTGGGGCTTGATCTACCCCACCGTGCATTCCTAGCACATTAAGCCCCATCCCCTCAATTAGTTTCTCAAACACCTCAGTTACCTGAATGGCCAATTCGTGGGTAGGAACCATTACGATACAACGGACAGTGAAGCTATCCATTCGAGAGCGAAGTTTGCTTAGTAGTTGAATTACAGGTATGGCATAAGCAGCTGTTTTCCCAGTTCCTGTTTGAGCTATAGCTAAAACATCCTCTCCATTCAAAATTGGTGGAATGGCTTTATACTGAATATCAGTAGGTTTCTTAAAACCAAATTTTTCGAGATTGCGCTTTAATGTTGAGACTAAATTATAGTGTTCAAACTTCATAATCGTTATACTTTATTTTTTCTATTAAGATAGATGTACAAATCTTCTACCTTTTTTCGAGCCCAGGGTGTAGTTCTTAAAAACTTTAGACCCGATGTCAAACTAGGATTCTTTTTAAAGCAGTTAATTCCTACCGTTTCGCCTAATTGCTCCCATCCATAATACTCAACAAGTGTTTTTACTATAAACTCGAGTGTTTTACCGTGTAATGGATTGTTAATTTGTTCTCCGCTCATAGCTTGCAGTCAAATTTATTGATGTAATTCCTTAATTGTAATACCCAATGATTTCTCAATATTCTTCAAATTTACATGTTCTTCACGGCTTATCAAACTAAGCGAAAATCCTTTTAGTCCAGCACGTGCAGTCCGTCCACTTCGATGGGTATAATATTCAACCTTTTCAGGAAGTTGATAATGTACAACATAAGCAAGTTCCTCAACATCAATTCCTCTGGCAGCCAGATCTGTGGCTACTAATATTTGAAGATTCTTATTCTTAAATGCTCGCATCACCTTATCGCGCTCTTTTTGCAACATATCACCATGCAATGCATCGGCATGTAAGTTTTTTGCGAATAAAAGTTTAGCAAGAGCTTGCACACCAGCCTTGGTTCTACAGAAAATAACACCTCGATTTTCACCCTGTGTTTTCAGAAAATTGAATAGAATATTAGCCTTTTCATTCGATTCACAGTAAACAAACTTATGCTCAATATTCTTATTGATAATGTCATGTTTGTTTACCTCTATCTGCATTGCATTAGGGGACATGTAATTAGCAATAATTGCTTTTGTCTCCTGAGGCATTGTGGCCGAAAACAACCATGTATGTCTCTTTCCTTCTGTAAAACGAAGAATTGTATCGAGTTCTTTCTTAAACCCCATGCTAAGCATTTCATCGGCTTCGTCCAGTACTATTGTTTTAATTGAAGAAAGATCAATGGCCTTACGGTCCAGCAAATCAATTAATCGTCCTGGAGTAGCAACTACTATATGCGTTGGTCGTTTAAGAGTTCGAATCTGCTCTTCGATATTAGGACCACCAAATACAGATTCTATAAAAATCTTCTTTGGAGCGTGTTTCGTAAATTTAAATAGCTGTTTTGCTATTTGTTGAACCAACTCGCGCGTTGGGGATAAAATAAGAGCTTGTATTTTTGCACTTTCAGGATTGAGCGCTTGCAAAAGAGGCAATCCAAATGCAGCGGTTTTTCCAGTTCCAGTTTGTGCCTGTCCAATAAAATCGGTCCCTTTTAATATTAGAAAAGGAATGGCTTTTACTTGGATTTCAGTTGGCTTAATAATTTTGTTTTCACTTAAAGCCTTTACAAAAGTGTCGGAAACACCTAAATCAGAGAACGTTTTCAAATTAGCAGAATAATAATTGGCTGCAAAGATATATGAAACCCACCTGTTTTACAAATGCATCTGAATTGGCAACCGTTAAAGAATACATCTAACTATATATCTGCATGATAGCACCAATGTTTACATAGATTTTATCCTACTAAACATCTTGGATCATACTAAAGTTTTATCCATACGCTATGTTGAGGCATGAACAGCCATGCCCTTTTTAAAGGTAATAAGGTGAATTAATTGTGTATCACGTATTTTCACATTACCTTTGCACCCAATTTAAAAAACGGCTACGTGACCTTTAACGACTTAAATTTAAACAGACCTATACTTCAGGCTTTAAACGATTTAGAGTTTGAATACCCTACCCCAATACAAGAAAAAGCTTTTTCTACAATTATGTCGGGACGCGATGTTGTAGGTATTGCGCAAACAGGTACAGGAAAAACCCTTGCTTATTTATTACCAATTCTCCGCCAGCTGACCTTTTCGAAGCAGCGCGAAGCTCGTATTTTGATTCTTGTTCCCACCCGGGAACTCGTTGTTCAGGTGGTCGGAGAGATCAATAAACTTTCCAAGTATTCTAATTTCAGAGTTGGTGGCGTTTATGGTGGAACCAATGTGAATACCCAGAAACAGCTAATTTACGATGGCCTGGATATCATAGTAGCCACCCCAGGTCGTTTACTCGATCTAATTCTTAGCGGAATTTTACGCTTTAACTCCATTCAAAAATTGGTAATCGATGAGGTTGACGAGATGTTAAACCTCGGTTTTCGCACACAGATTATCAGTTTGCTCGAAAAAATCCCGACAAAGCGTCAAAACCTAATGTTTTCTGCAACATTAACGCCTGATGTACAGCAGCTAATTCAAGAGTACTTCAAAGATCCGGTAATGATTGAGATTGCGGCTCATGGAACCCCAATCGAAAAGATCATTCAGCAAGCCTATCATGTACCTAACTTCGTAACTAAAGCGGATCTGCTAGAACATCTCCTGAAGAGCAATAGTGATTTAAATAAAGTTCTAGTATTTGTAAGTACAAAAAAACTCGCCGATCGGTTGTTCGATCTGATGGTTGTGAAGTTCCCCGATCAAACTGGGGTTATCCACTCCAACAAAACACAGAACTTCAGGCTAAAAGCATTGAAACAATTTACCGATGGTGAAATCCGTATACTTATTGCCACCGATATTATTGCTCGAGGACTCGATATTAGTGATGTTTCGCACGTAATTAACTTCGATATGCCCGAAGTTCCAGCCGATTACATTCACCGTATTGGTAGGACTGGTCGTGCCGATAAGGATGGTGTTGCCATAAGCTTTATAAACGACATTGAGCGCAAATACCAAATGGGTATTGAACAGCTTATGAGTAGGACTATTTCGATACTTCAGAATCCGGAAGAAGTTAATTTCTCAAATATTTATTCAGAGGAGGAACGACCCACAAGGCTTTATGATATCGATTATCTTGAGCAAGGCAAAAAGAAGTCCAAACCGACCACGGCCTTTCACGAGAAAAAGGCTAAGAATACGAAGATTAATCTTGGTAGCCAAAAAAAGAGAAACCCCAAACATGGGCCAAAACCAAAAACAACCAGACCACCTAAACCAAGATTGTAAATAAAATCAAAACACTTTCAGGTTTAGAATAACATGAAAGTTCAAATGCTTGGGTAAACTTTCTCTTCTGCAATGCTAAAGAATTGCTTCAATTTCCGGGTGATATTACAACGGGTCTATTTCAATTTCTCTTTTACCTTAAAAGCAAGCCGCTTCAAGAGACTAGTATTCCCCGTTGTCATCCAGGTGATTATATTATAAGCAAACAACGACTTGAAAATATAAAACTCTTTGAAGTGCATACCATTCCGCGCGTTAACTCCATCCTTTTGGAATAGCGCAAAATTCCTTAGTGAAGTCTTAATATACTTGTAATCTTTCCTGTTTGTCTTAATGAATGATGCAACAAGTTGAGTGCTTCGCATCCAAGTATCATGCATTAAAATATATCCTCCCTCTTTCAGAAGTAGATCAGCGTAATAAAAATCAATAAATTCTCCATCAAACTTATGATCTCCATCAATGAATATAAATTCAAACTGTCTAGTCTCTTTCACTAATTGGGGTAGTATACTATGAGAGTAGTCATTATGAAAAGTTAAATACTTCTCAAAACCCAATGACTTAATATTCGCCAGCCCAAGATTTTGATAATTTTCCTGAAAGGGGTCAATAACAATATGCATAGATTGAGTCGCCGCAATAATATGAGAAGCAGACTTAGCGTATGCAAATCCGATTTCTAAAGTTGATGATATTCCACGCTCCCTTAAAAAACCGTATATAAACTCTGCCTCTGCTGTTTTCACAGATGAAGCCTTGTCTTCCGGAGGAATTACTATTATTTTATTAATCTCTGTAGGAGTCATTCGTGATTCTTTTTAAATAGCAGCCAATTTTTTGTTTATCTGTGCTTTTCGTTTCTAAAACCCGTATGGATTGTGAAGATCAAAATACAGAAATCACCCTTACAAATATAGCGATACTATTTACATTAGGAATCGGATACAACATAACTCAAAAAGAATCAATAGAGAAGTATGAACAGAAGAAGTAAAAAATCCACTGTCTATTGAGCAGGGGTTGTGATTTTTGAAAGTATTTTATTGTTTCCCTCTACACAAATACTTTGTGGTTATGGTAATCTGTGAAGCATTCATATCCGTTCTTGGGGCCATCCCGGCCATAACACGTTTCCATCCACTGGCGGAGTAATCATCTGGTGAGTACAAGCCATGACAGACCCCACAATTATTAATATATAAAGTTCGGCCTTGCTGTAATTCCGACAGAGTGGCATTCGTGGTTACATCAGAACTAGTTGGTACATACAAATTACTCGAGGTAATATCACTTTTTTTACATGACCCTAATAGCCCAAGGCTAAATGTCAAAATAATCCATTTCATCTTTCTCATCTCTATAATATTTATGTTTACTTTAACATAAAGCGAAAACATAAATGAATCCTAAGTTGTTTTAATTCCTATGAATACTTAAGAGACTTTAACATTACATATACATTAAGATGGTTGGCTTAATCAATATAAAGGCACAATATACTTACGATTAAGATAAAGGCTCTTTTAATGGAACACATAATCCAGATCAGCGGAGATTTTTAACAAGAAGATTTGCCGCACCAAATTTAAGAAGAGTACTCAAGAGTTTTTTGAACAAATTTTCCGATGAGCCAACAATTGATTTATTGATAAAGTAACCGGCCGTTAAGCCGAATGTAGTAATTAGCATGTTACTTATTAAATCAGGTGATGAAGCCATATCTTTAAATGTGCTTTTGAGAATATTGACCGGTTTTATACTTTCAACAACAATAATAAATTGTTTTTTCAGTGCCTTGCCTTGTAGGGTTTGCCTATACTCTAATAACTGGATTACTTTTTTCAGTTCTGTGGCAGAAGTAATGGTTTGCATACAATTCTATTTTAGCATATGTTTAACACTAGCGTTGCGTTGTTTTAATTATAAGTTCTTTGAAATGCTTGATATTGTTTCGTTGTAGCGTTTTATTATCGAGCAACGATTTGAAAACCAATTT
>JAYTVX010000099.1:0-3549 GCA_043743775.1 Bacteroidales bacterium
TTAATAGGAGGTAGCAGAATGAGGACATTAGCACTTACATTTATATTAATAATCACTATAGCATTCTCAACGAATGCTCAAAATGAGAAGAAGTCTATCCGACAGGGTAATCGTGAATTCAAAAAAAACGATTATACTAACTCCGAGATATCCTATCGAAAAGCGTTAGAAAAGAATCCTTCATCATTTAAGGGGAATTTTAACCTTGCCGATGCTCTTTACAAACAGGATAAACAGGAGGAGGCAGTTAAACTTTTCGATGGTCTATCATCGGCAAATGTTGATGATGCTCATAAATCGAATGTCTACTACAACATGGGTAACTCTTACCTTAAGCAGAAGAAGTTGAAGGAGAGTATTGACTCATATAAGAAATCGTTACGAATAAATCCGAACGATGCCGAATCGAAATACAATCTTGCTGAGGCACAAAGAATGCTTAAACAACAGCAGAAGCAGGATCAAAAAGATAAGGACAATAAGGATAATAAGGACAACAAGGATAATAAAGATAAGAATAAGGATAAAAAGGATCAGGATAAAAAGGACGATAAAGATAAGAAGAATCAGGATCAGAAAGATAAGAATAAACCACAGCCTCAGCAGCAAAAAATGTCGCAGGAGGATGCTCGTCGAATGCTAGAAGCTTTGCAGAATAACGAGAAACAGATTCAGCAGAAGATGAAAGAGCAGCAGGCTAAGGCTGCAAAAGTCAAAGTTGAGAAGAATTGGTAATGTTTTTAGGCTATATATAAAGATATGAAAAGAATTTTATCGCTTTTGGGATTATTACTGCTTACAGGGTTAACTTTTGCCCAAGAGGTTAAACTCGAAGTATATGCTCCAAGTCTAGTGGCTGTTGGAGAGCAATTTAGGTTAACCTATTCTATTAATAAGCAGCCAACATCCTTAACACCTCCGGAGATCAAGAATTTTGAAATTCTTGCTGGACCTAGCTCATCTCACAGCACGAGTGTTCAGGTGATAAATGGTAAAGTATCCCAGAGCGAGACCATCACATATACTTATATTCTTGAGGCGAACAAGGAGGGTAAATTTTCTTTCGATCCTGCTTTAGCTGTGGTTGACGGTAAAGAACTAAAATCAAATCCTGTAACCATTGAGGTTATTAAACAAACAAATTCAGCTCAGCAACAGCAGCAAGCACAGAGTAACGATCAAAAGGAACAAACCCAAACCAGAGATGATTTACCCAATTCTGAGCTTTTTGTTAGTGTTGATGTAAACCGCCGATCGACCTATCTTGGTGAACCCATTGTAGCAACGCTAAAAATATATACAAGGGTTTCGATTGCGAATTTTGAGGATTTAAAGTTTCCTCCCTTTAACGGTTTTTGGAGTCAAGAGATTGAAACGGTGTCAAATATCGAATTCCAACGCGAAAATATCAATGGGAAAATTTATAATGTTGGAGTTATCAAAAAGTACCTCCTTTTTCCTCAGAAAAATAAAAATCTAGAGATTGATCCATTTGAACTTGTCGTTCTTTACCAGCAGCGAGTTAACCATTCACAATCCATATTTGATGATTTCTTTGGTTCTGTTGAGACATATAGAAAGAAACTAGTAAGTAAACCCATTACAATAAATGTGATGGATTTACCCGCGAATTCACCCGAATCGTTTAAGGGTGGGGTCGGTTATTTTAAACTTGAACCCTCGCTCGATAAAAAGATCGTTAAGACCAATGAAGCGATTACACTTAAACTCAAAATATCTGGTAGTGGTAACATCAAGTTGATCGATTCACCCAAGATTGAATTCCCTGAAGGTTTTGAGGTATATGATCCAAAAACTACCGATAAGATAACCACTACAGCCGATGGAGCATCGGGATTTAAACTTTTCGAATATGTTGCAATCCCTCGTTCTCCGGGTAATTTTACGATTCCACCTATTGAGTTTACATATTTTGATCCATCGAAGGCTCAATATGTAACATTAAAATCACAGGAGTATAATATAAGAGTTTCCTCAGATGGGGCCGATTCAGGTAATGTATCGGTTTATGGTTATGGTAAAGAGGATATCAAATTTATTGGGAAGGATATTCGATTTATTAAAACGGGAAAACTTGGGGTAAAACCTTATACTAGCTACTATATTGGTTCAGTAATGTTCTATTTAACTATCATCTTCCTTTTACTCTGCTTCGGGGCTGTTATTTACTTAATGAGCAAGCATCAAAAGGAGATGTCGGATATCATGCTAATCAGAAATAAGAAAGCGAATAAGGTAGCTCGGAAACGACTACAGATTGCCGAATCGCATTTAAAAACAGATAGTAGGGATTTATTCTTTGATGAGATTCACAAAGCGATGTGGGGTTATCTTTCCGATAAGTTAAGCATTCCTGTATCCAATTTAACTAGCGATAATGCTCGGATAGAATTGAAAACCAAAGAGATTTCCGATGAAGATATTGAGGAGTTTATGCGTATCATTTCAGTTTGTGAGTTCGCACGTTTTGCTCCTGCTACCGATAATTCGGAAATGAATTTATTGTTCAGTAGCGCTTATCAATTGATTATGAAACTTGAACAGATTATTAAAAAATGAAAATTTCCATTTTAAATTATTCATTTTAAATTTTTCAATTATGTTTCGATATATTCTGAATACCCTAATAATTGGGATTTTAGCCATAAATAGCCTTGTCGCCGTTAATGTTGATGCTTTGATGGCTGATGCCAATAAAAATTATTCTAGTGGGAAATTCGATGAAGCAGTAAAAGCATACGAATCGATCGTTAGTCAAGGCTATATATCTGATTTACTCTACTATAACCTAGGAAATGCGTACTTTAAAACAAAGAATATTTCAGCTGCAATTCTTAACTATGAGCGTGCTTTACTACTAAATCCTGGGGACGAGAATATCAAGTTCAATCTTGACTTAGCCAAAACGTTTACGGTTGATAGGATAGAGCCATTACCAGAGTTTTTCATGTTCTCATTTTTTAATAAATTTCGACAATTTATGTCTACCAATGGATGGGCTTATACTGGATTGTTTTTCTTTATCGTTTCTTTAGTATTGGCCTATTTCTTTTGGTTTACATATAATCCTAATATTAAGAGAATTACATTCTCTTCTGGAATACTTACGATAATTATTACGCTACTCTCATTTACTTTCAGCTATCAGCAAAAAAACAGTATCGTTAATCATGGCTATGGAATTCTTACCCCATCCATTATAGCCGTTAAAAGTTCACCGGGTGAATCGGGAAAGGATCTTTTTGTTCTCCATGCTGGAACAAAAGTTAAAATCATCGATTCGGTGGCGGATTGGTATGAAATTCGCATTGCCGATGGCAATATAGGTTGGATACTAAAGGAGACTATGGAGAAGATCTAGATTTTAGGTATCCCTTTCTCTAAAAATTTGTTTAACAAACAATTTATCTTTTTATCTGTTAGTTGATTAGAAATAATTTAACTAATAGGACTATGAAAATAATATCGTTGCTATCTGCAGGTCTTCTTATTTCTGGAATTGCATCTGCACAGTTAAAATCATTTTAC
>JAYTVX010000100.1:0-3528 GCA_043743775.1 Bacteroidales bacterium
TTTTTCTTGAAGTAAACCAGGCCGCAGTGAATCATTACGGTTATTCAAGGGAAGAATTCCTGTTGATGACGCTAAAGGATATTCGCCCAACTGAAGACCTACCCGCCCTCATGGAAGATATTAAACATACCACCCTTGCATACAATCTAGCTGGTCAATGGAGGCACATTAAAAAGAATGAGGAAATAATATTTGTTGAAATTACATCCCATTCTGTGAATTTTAATGGAAGGGCTGCACGGCATGTCTTAGTTCACGATATCACGGCTCGTAAAAAAGCAGAAATTGCCCTCAGTCAGAGTAATGAGAATTTAATAAAAACGAATAAAGAGCTACAAGATTTTATTAATAAGATTAATGCCATTCATCGCTCAGGTCAGCAATTACAAATGTTAAAAAAGATCAAAGATCTTGCTTTGGACATTATTACGGTATTGGAAAAAACCGTTAAATACGAATTCAGTGCAGTCTTACTTAGTGATGATCAAGGTTACAATCTGATTCCATTTGCGGTTAGCGATCAGGGGAAAGGACAAACTTTCTTGCAGAAGGATATGGATTTTATTAAGTCGCATAATATAAAAATTGGGGTTGGAATTGTTGGTTGGGTCGCATTACACGGAGAATCAGTCAGATTAGGAGATGTTACTAAAGATACTCGTTATTATTCTTTACGGGGTGGAATTCAATCAGAATTATGTGTTCCGCTTAAGGTGCGTGAAAAAATTATTGGCGTTATTAATATCGAAACTTCAATCCCAAATGCATTTACAGAGGTTGATCAACTGATTCTTGAAACAATTGCTTCACAAATTTCTATAGCCATTCAGAATGCAACTATGTTTGAGCAGGCTAAGAATTACACGATCGAATTGGAGCAACAGGTCAACATGCGTAAAAAAGTAGAAGTGGAGCTTATTATTGCCAAAGAAAAAGCAGAGGAAAGCGACCATCTTAAAACAGCATTCCTGCATAATATCTCTCACGAAGTCCGCACACCCATGAATGCGATTGTTGGCTTTTCTGGGCTTCTTTCCGAACCCAATTTGGTTTCAGAAAAACGCAAATACTACACCAGTATAATTGAACAAAGTAGCGAACAACTGCTTTCTATTATTAACGATATCATAAGCATCGCCACCATCGAGGCAGGGCAGGAAATATTTAATGAAAAGGAAATTGCCCTTAATTCAGCCTTGGAGCTGCTACATCAAAAATTCTTGCCAAAAGCCCAAGAAAAAAATATTAACCTTAACCTTAAACATCTACTTCCCGAAAATGAGGCCAATATTTTATCCGATTCTACAAAACTAGTTCAGGTTCTTACCAATCTTATCGGCAACGCCATAAAATTCACGAAACAGGGATATGTTAATTTCGGTTACAAACTATTAGGTAATGAAATCGAATTTTTTGTTGAAGATACAGGTATTGGTATTCCTTTGGATGTATTTGACAAAATATTTGAGCGATTTAGACAAGCTGATAATAATACAGCACAACTTTTCGGAGGATCTGGTTTGGGATTGTCTATATCAAAAGCTTATGTGGAGCTTATGGGCGGTAAAACGTGGTTAAAATCTGAATTAGGAAAAGGATCAACTTTCTATTTTAATATCCCTTACAAAAGAGTTCCAAAAGAATCTACAATTCTCAAGCAACCCGTTAATGGGAAAACGACTGGCATTAAAACAATCAAAACTATTTTAATTGCAGAAGATGAGGATTCTAACTTCATGCTGATGGTGGAACTATTGTCCCCCTTTAACGTCAACATCATTAGAGCTTTTAATGGTCTCGAAGCGGTTGAAATCTGCAAATCAGATCAGGGTATTGATCTTGTGTTAATGGATATGAAAATGCCTCTGATGAATGGCTATGATGCTACAAGGCAAATTAAAAGCTTTATGCCAAATCTGCCAATTATTGGACAAACAGCTTATTCAACTGATTTAGATAAGAATAAAGTTTTAGAATGTGGCTGCAACGATTATATCAGTAAACCAATAAATAGAGTGCTCTTAATTTCCAAAATAAAAGCGCAACTGTAATTACAAAAAAAGAGAGACCCTGCTTTCGCAGGGTCTCTCTTTTAGTTTTTGGAAAGTTCAATATTCAAATCTCCCATTTCTCCATCCGTCACCGCAACCGTTACAACTTGCTCTTGGTAGCCATTCTTCTTAATGGTTACTTTATAAACCCCTTCGGGTAGCGATTTAATGTTAAAACCACCCTTTTCAGCAGTTCTTTTGGTAAGTACAACCTCTTCTTTCGCTGCACTCATTCCGTTAGCAGCTGCTTTTTGTGTTGGCTCAACGCATTCGGGGCAGAAATTAATAGTAACACCCTTTAACGGTTCACCTGTTGCAGCATCGGTAATAAACCCTTTTAATGCCAATGAGCCTATCCCTGTTTCAATTATCTTTCGTGCGGTTTTGTATCCGTTATAGAAGTTTGCTTGTGAAACCTTAACGATTTCAATAATGGTATCTATATTATAGATTGCGCTATCAACTGCATCGTAATAGTTTGAAAGCTGAATAGTGCTTTGCTTCTTTTCGGTTATCCCAAGTCGAGGTTTTGGAATCGAAACGACAAAAGCAGTAATTGCCGCTTGTAGTGCAGTTTGTGTTGCAGCGGTTACTCCATATGTAGCTAGTGCAGTAAGATTTGTTTGAGCACGATCAAAGATTCCCTGAGCATAATCACGAAGCACGGTGTCAGCTCCTCTTTTTAGGTCGCTATCGGTGAATTTTATTTCACTTAATAAAACCTGATTGTTTGCAAACTTGGCGTATGCTGTTAATCTTCTTGAGGTATCGGCAGCAAGGGCGATAAGTGTGTCTCTCAGCTGCTTTTTACTCACTGAAATCCCTTTCTTATCGAACATTTGCTGTTCAGCATAGGTCTGAATTTGGGTTATGCTGTTCTGAAAAGTCGTAAAGTACCCCGAATAGTTCGGAAGTGGAGTTACGATTGCTGCATTTGTGGTGAGGTAATCCTTCACCGCAAGGAACATGTTAAGCTTACTCTCTTGGCGAATTGTCATAAATTTAATTTTTAAAGGATTAATTAATAGTTAGTTATTTAACATTGTATATTAAAATTAAATAATGTTTAGTTATCCACCAAACCTTTTAACACTAAATAACTACCTTAGTATCTTGATAGTCAGATTTTAACTCTTTTATGTTCCTACCCATTGAACGCATGTTTACCCCAATTGAAGACATGTAAGATTCAATTGAACGCATGCCCGTCTCAATTGAAGACATATTCCCGCCAATTGAACGCTTGTCGATGCCCATTGAACGAATGTACCTCTCAGTTGAACGCTTGTAAGATTCAATTGAATAAAGTTATGACTCGATTGAATGAGTGTAAGTCCTTATTGAAGACCTTTAAGACACTTTTGCATAGAAACTAGAACTAGAAAATTGAATTTATGACGCATTTTCTTCGATTTGAAACCCTATCGAACTGAAACCTGACTAGATAACTAATGTGCGAAAGGAGTGAAACCTGCCC
>JAYTVX010000101.1:0-3357 GCA_043743775.1 Bacteroidales bacterium
CGTCAAAAAAAAGATATTTCAGAACAAGTCTGTGGGTTTCATTCAAGTCAACTACATCAACATTAACGAATCCAGTATCTGCAGTGACATTGCAATCTAAAATATTGATATCTTTTGTGAAATTTTTAGCCTCTTTCCAAGGTAGTTTATACACGGATTCCTTTATGCACCAAGCTAGGGCTAATGATTTTTGATGATCAAGGTTAATCCATTCCAATTCTTTTGGCGTAAGGTACCTATCGGCGACTATTCTGAAATTCCTGTTTGTACGTTCAACATCAACACCAATGCTCATCCTCTGACAAAATCCAACCACAACTAACTTAGCTGTATGGCTGATTGATATATACGGAGAGCCTTCATAATAATATGGACTGCCGTTTGGATGATAATTAACAGGTTCAAAATGATTTAATCGATCGAGAATAGCTCTTGTTACCATTCGTTCTATTCTACGACGTGGATAGGTGTAACTATCTGTTAAATCAATTCCAGTCAGTCCTTTAAGTTCCTGTTCAGATTCAGTTACCTTCCAGATTGCAATTTGCGAATTATTATCTTCAATTACCCTAAATAGCCCCATAATCTAGAATTTCTATTTCCATTCAATCGATTCAATCAGGTAGGTCATATCCTTACCAAAGAAATCGATGGCAGGTGCAAGTGAATCTTTGTTGGGATGTACGCTAAAGTATAAAGCGCCTCTTAGAAAATGCTTAACAGAGTCGGTAACGTAGAATTGATAAGAACTTGCTGCGTTTCCTTTAATATCGTAGAGCGTGCCATAAACCTTTCTTGAAGGGTTTGCAAATAGTTTCTCATTAATCGCATCAGCCTTAATTGTGTGCTTATACGCTAATGTTCGAACATCCTCAATTAAGGCATTGATATTACCATTTACGGATTTATAGCTGATATGAATTTTTGCCTTATACTTCGGGAATTCAATGTTTATCCAATAGTTCTCTGCCCCCGATTGCTTATCCATTACAATCTTACTATATACTGGGTAGTAGAATTTATAGGGAAATAATGTATCGAAAATCCTATACTGCTTTTCGGGATATGTTAACCTAAAATATCCACGGGGTTTAGGTATGGAATTAGATTGGCATCCAATAAGAACGACCAACAAACTTGCTACTATTAAAAATGATAATGATTTAATTTTATATTCACTCATGCTAATTACTTAGTAATTTGATGTTTGAATTTATTAATTTGTTTTATTAGAACGGGTTGAATTTAGGTGTTTTTCAATGAATTTCTAAAAAAAACTAGGGTTATTGTTTGTTGCTCATTTCAAGCAACAAACAATAACCCAAGTTTATATAGGATAAGTTATATTAGAATGGTAAATCGTCGGGCTCTGGAATTGAACCTTGTGGTTCAGAAACCGTTGAACTTTCGACTAATTTTGCATGACTTCCATTACCACCAGCCTCAGCAGTACCCGATGAGCCTAGGAATCTGAAGTTATCGCAGAGGATTTCGGTGGTATACTTTTTATTACCCTCTTTATCATCGTACGATGAAGTTTTTATTCGGCCTTCAACATAGAGTAGTTTGCCAGTTTTAACATATTTTTCGGCAACATCGGCAAGACCTCGCCATACAACAATATTGTGCCATTCGGTTTGGGTTACCTTTTTTCCACTCTTATCGGTATAGGTTTCGTTTGTTGCCAGCGAAAAACGTGCAACAGATACTCCGCTATCGAGGTGTCGAACGTCGGCATCCTTGCCAACGTGACCAACAAGAATAACTTTATTAACTGACATTTTTTTAAGGTTTAGTTGTTTATAATTAATACTTGTAAAGTAAAGTTAAAAAAAATATAAATTCCAACAATCTAAAAATCTTTTTATTACACAAAATTTTCTTCAGCTACAGTATGGTTGTCTTTAAACTGTTTAGATTAATGGAATAATGGAGTACTGGAAAATTGGAAGACTGCAATGTCTGATATATAGGGCCATCGTTCACCCGTTCTTCTAATAAATCCTCATCTGTTTCTTTTCAATCTCGGTTAGTTGAAGGGTAAACTCAACTTCCCTTGCGGAAGTATTTCTCTGAAGGCTCTGCGGCTAAAAAATTATCGATAACCTTTGGGATAGAATATTCCTGTATATCAGGGATTGAAACTTTAAGGTAATTCGACTTTAGGTAATAAGTCGGCTTACTAATCTCTACAATTGTAAATTTGGTGTAAAGGATCTGATGGCTTAAAAGATGCTTTATCGGTTGGGAACTATAAAGAATTTTCAAATTCTCCTTGCCAAATAGGCCTTTCCATGCAGGATCTTCTATCAGCGAATTCAACTCAACCGACATGTTCGTTTCGATTAGAGGAAATTCATAGAGCGAATTCCAAATATCACCCCCTTCGCGCCGTTGGATGAAGGTTGAATCCTTATACCTTATTACAATGTAATTTAGAAATCTATCCCTAGATGCGATTTTCTTCCCTTTCACTGGGAGCTGGCTGATAAGATTATTTCTAAAAGCATAGCACATATCACTAAACGGGCATGCTAAACAATTGGGAATTCGAGGAACACATTGCATAGCACCAAAATCGAGGAGTGCTTGATTGAATGTGTCGGGATGCCTCTGATCAATTAGCTCCATGGTAAGATCAAAAAACTCCTTTTTCCCTGAAGATGTTTCGGTTGATGCAAAAACGCCATAAATTCGCGAGAGAACGCGATAAACATTACCATCAATCGCAGGGACAGCCTCTTTGAACGCAAAAGAAGCAATTGCTCCAGCAGAGTATGGTCCAATGCCCTTGATCTTTAATAGTTCTATGTATGAAGTTGGTAGTACACCATCAAAATCCACCATTATTTGCTTAGCGGCTCCATGCAGATTCCTCGCACGGGTGTAATATCCAAGACCTTGCCACACCTTCATCACCCTATCAAGATGAGCGTTGGCCAAATCATTAATGGTTGGGAAAGTGTTAATAAATCGATTGTAATAATCGAGACCTTGTGCCACCCTTGTCTGTTGAAGTATAACCTCCGAGATCCAAATATGGTAAGGATCATCAGTATTGCGCCAAGGCAGATCGCGCTTATTCTCGTTATACCACTTTATAATAGTATTCTTAAAATCCATAAGATCAAATCAAACCACAAAATTAGTAATCAAAAATAATTCGAATGTATTTCATTTATATATATAAATCATTTATATTTGCAGTCCGAATAAAAAAACATAAGTATAATCAATTGATAATTAAAGATTTTTAATCATGACAAAAGCAGATATCGTAAATGAGATTTCCAAGAATACTGGAATCGAGAAGGTAACTGTTCAGAAAACCGTTGAGGCTTTCATGGAAACAGTAAA
>JAYTVX010000102.1:0-21061 GCA_043743775.1 Bacteroidales bacterium
AATCAAAGCATTGGTTGATGATTCCGATTTCTTTGAGATTCATGAGCTATGGGCTGCAAATATTGTGATCGGTTTTGGTCGTTTGAATGGCGAAACCATCGGTTTTGTTGCAAATCAGCCACTTGTAATGGCCGGTGTGCTGGATGTTGACAGCTCCGATAAAGCCGCTCGTTTTATTCGTTACTGCGATGCATTCAATATTCCTCTATGTACTCTCGTCGACCTACCTGGTTATTTACCTGGTATCGATCAGGAGCATGCAGGTGTTATTCGTCACGGAGCAAAATTGCTCTATGCATACAGCGAAGCCTCTGTACCAAAAATGACTGTAATTCTTCGTAAGGCTTATGGTGGAGGTTACATTGCAATGAGTTCACGACATCTTCGTGCTGATTTTGTATTTGCTTGGCCAGGTGCTGAAATTGCTGTTATGGGCCCTGAAGGAGCTGCGAATATTATTTTCCGCAAGGAAATTATGGAGGCCGAAAATCCCGATGAGATGCGCCGTAAAAAGGTAGAGGAGTACAAAGAAAAATTTGCAAATCCATACGTTGCTGCTGCAAGGGGTTATATCGATACTGTGATTGAACCTGAGGAAACCAGAAAGTTGCTTCTTCATGCATTGGAGGTTTCTAGCACTAAGATTGCTGATCGTCCTGCCAAAAAACATGGAATTCCTCCATTCTAGAATTGTATGAATGGTTAAATGTAAAGTGAATATAAAACAAACGATTCTTCTAAACCAAATTGCGATATGTCATTAAGTAGACTCGATAAGAAACAGCTAACGGCCTTTATACCCGGAACAATCATTGACGTTAAAGTTAAGGTTGGTCAAGAGGTAAAGTTGGGCGAAACAATGGTTGTTTTGGATGCAATGAAAATGCATAACAGAATTTTAGCTACACTTAACACTACCGTAAAAGAGGTTAATGTTAAGCCTGGTGATAGAGTAGTTAAGGGATTTGTAATGGTACTTTTAGATTAACATACAATCCAGAATATTTAAAAAAAAGGGGTCTTAAGACTCCTTTTTTTAATATGTGTTGATAGAAAAACTACCCAAGAGGTTTTTTATGCCAATACCTGATAAAAGGTATAATAATCATTAAACACAGAATTATAGTCTGGCTTTGATTCGAAAAGGCCGAATACAGTTGACCCACTTCCTGACATGGCTGAGTAAACAGCCCCCATTTCGTAAAGACTCTCTTTTATCAATCCAATTTCAGGGTAAAGATCAAAAACAACCCTCTCGAAGTCGTTGGTAATAATATCCCTCCACTGTTTTGGTTCTCGGCTTATATTTTTTGGAAGTTTGTAAACCGAAGGTTTAGGATTTGATTGCGAATAGGCTTTTCCAGTATTTATGTGTAGCCCTGGATTTACTAATAGAATGTGATATCCGCTTAAATTCAATTCAATAGGTTTAAGCAATTCTCCCCTTCCGGTTGCAAAACAGGGCGAGTTAAGAATAAAGAACGGACAATCGCTCCCAAGCTTAAGCCCAACTTCAAGAAGTTTATCATTCGTTAGGGCTTTGGCCGAAAGTTTATTTAGAGTGGATAATGTATGTGCACCATCCGATGAACCACCTCCAAGTCCAGCACCAAAGGGTATCTGCTTATGCAAATGGATTTTTACAGGTGGTAGTTCAATGTATAATTTGAGTAGATGATAAGCTTTTACGCAAAGATTATTTTCATCTGGTTCATTCAATGTCAACCCCGATTGAGTAAAAGCAATAGGATTTTCTTGCTCAGGAACAGAAACGATTTCAAGTATGTCGCACAAACTATTAATAGGAAAAAAAATTGTTTCAATATTGTGAAAACCGTCCTCTCGGCGGGCAACAATATTTAAACCGAGGTTAATTTTTGCGTTTGGGAAAACTATCATAAGCAATATTTGAATCAAAAATCAAGGTCATTTACAAAGTTAATTAAAGTCTTTCTTATTAAAGAAAAGTAATACAATTTAAAATATGCCAAAACAGAGAAAGTTTTGACAATCTGTAGAATGATACAGAAAAGATACGTAGCCACCAATTTCTATAACGTCTTTTACTGCTGTATAACTTCTTTTATATACTTTTGTGGTATCCGTAGTTCCTTAAAATAAAAAACATGAAAAAAATATTCTTTTTAATAGCAGGTTTCTTCTTCGTGGGCTTAACAATAGTAAATGCTCAATCATCGAATCGTAGCTTTAGCATCTTTGCCGACCCTCAGGTATCTTGGTTTACATCTGATACAAAAAATTTTAAGCCTAATGGTACCGTTGGTGGTTTTAATATTGGATTTTCGGCCGATAAATTTTTTGCGGATCGCTATGCAATTTCTACCGGTTTGTCAATCAATAGCCTTGGTGGGAATCTTTTGTATAAAGTAGCTGGTAAACTAGTTACCAGTGATGCTGAATATACCATTGACTCTGGATCAAGCGTAAAAGCCAAAGCTCAATATGTTACCATTCCTCTTGGATTAAAGTTTAAAACAAATCAGATAGGTTACCTTACATTCTATGCAAATGTTGGAGTCTCAGGTTATATTCGTTTAAAGGCGTCTGCCTGGGAAACTAAAAATCAGATTGATAAAGAAACTGCAACCAAGCAGTTTAACCTGATGTTTGCTTCATATCATATTGGTGCTGGGGTCGAATATTCTTTGGGTGGACCTAGTAGTTTACAGGCAGGTATTATTTATACAAGCGGGATAACAAAAGCCTATAAGGCGGGGAGTGGTAATATAAGCCTAGGAAGCCTTTCGCTTAGAATTGGAATTGTATTTTAAGAATTCCCTATGAAAATTGCATTAGCACAGCTCAACTATATTGTAAATCATTTTGAGTACAATAAGGGCAAGATGGTAAATGCCATTGAACTTGCCAGAATGAGCGGCGCCGAACTAATTGTTTTCTCAGAACTATCTATTTGTGGATACCCTGCGCTTGATTTGCTCGAGAGGGAGGATTTCATTAATAAATGTAAAACATCAATTAATGAACTATCGGCTCAGTGCATTGGTATCACGGCTATAGTTGGTGCACCGAGTTTAAACCCAAACCCAAAGGGAAAAATGCTTTTTAACTCTGCATTTGTTCTTAAGGACGGTGCGATATCGAGCATTCATAACAAAACCCTACTACCAACCTACGATGTTTTTGATGAGTACCGATACTTTGAACCGAATAATGAGTTTAGTATTATTACCATTAACGGGAAAAAAATTGCTATTACAATTTGCGAGGATTTGTGGGATGATCAGCCAGTATCATCAACCTTTGCTAAGAGTAGGCTCTATAAGACATCACCAATGGAGAAACTATCGGAGTTTAAGCCTGATCTGATAGTCAATATTGCAGCATCACCATTCTCATACAACAACGAGGAGCGACGCAAGAGGGTTTTTACCGATAATGTTCATCGTTATGGCTTACCCGTAATCTATGTTAATCAGGTAGGAGCAAACTCCGAGTTGATTTTCGATGGAGGTTCAATGGTGCTCAACAGAAATGGTCAAATCCTTGTGGAAATGAAGAGCTTCGAGGAGGATTTTAGGATTATCGAAACGGAATCCCTTGAATCAAGCAATGCCGCTCAAACCATTAATATTTCAGAAGATTTAAGGATATCAAAAATATATAACGCTGTTGTTCTTGGTATTCGCGATTACTTCCATAAAATGGGCTTTACCAAGGCTACCCTAGGCCTTTCGGGGGGTATTGATTCTGCTGTTACACTCGTTATGGCTGTTGAGGCGCTGGGTAGCGAAAATCTCAGGGTATTACTTATGCCATCGAAGTACTCCTCTCAGCATTCAATCGATGATGCGGTTGAATTGGCTGAAAGGTTGGAGGTAAAATATGATCTTATCAATATTCAGGATACCTTCGATAGCTTTAACAAAGGGTTATCGAACCTATTTAATGGGCTGAAAGAGGATATCACCGAGGAGAACCTTCAAGCTCGAATACGGGGTAATTTATTGATGGCTCTATCCAATAAGTTTGGACATCTTTTGCTAAATACCTCAAACAAGAGTGAGGCGGCAGTGGGTTACGGAACCCTTTATGGTGATATGAATGGTGCCCTCAGCGTACTAGGTGACATCTATAAAACCGATGTTTATAACATCGCTCGCTTTATCAATCGTAAAAGAGAGGTAATTCCAATCAATACAATTGTAAAACCTCCATCTGCTGAACTCCGACCAGATCAAAAAGATTCTGACTCGTTGCCTGAGTACGATTTACTGGATAGGATTCTTTTCAGCTATATAGAGGAGCAGAAAAGTCCCGAAATTATTATTTCCGAAGGATTTGAAAAAGAAATAGTGCTTAAAGCAATTCGACTAGTAAATATAAATGAGTATAAAAGATTCCAAGCGCCACCCATACTTAGAGTTTCATCAAAAGCATTTGGCTTTGGTCGTAGAATGCCCCTTGTAGCCAAATGGTAATCACCTCAAACTATTTACTGATAAGTTATTATGGCTTTAAATTTTAATCAAACTAGTTAGATGTTTTACAGCATATTATATTAACTTTGCTTCACCATAACATTGAAAGGTATTACAATGGCTCAAAATAATATTGATGTTCAGAGTGCTTTCGAGGCTGTTTCTGCGCTATTTCATAATCTTCAACCTCTTGAGAAGGCAAAGATAAAGGAGAATTTTACTTGCTCATATATAAAACGAGGTGAAATTATTTTCCGAGATGGTGAAAAACCAACTGGGCTAGTCTGCCTATATAAAGGGAAAGTAAAAATCTTTAAGGAGGGAGTTGGTGGTCGCGATCAGATTGTTAGAATGGCTAAACCTGTTGGTTTCTTTGGTTACAGGGCCATGTTCGCCAATGAGAACCATATTGCTACAGCTGAGGCTCTTGAGGATTCTATTATTTGCACCATTGAAAGTGAATGCCTTCTTGAGATACTTCAAACCAATGCAGAGCTTACTTTCCACATTCTTAGATCTCTCGCTACTGAGCTGGGTATATCAAACAATCGTACAATTACTTTAACGCAAAAGCATATCCGAGGAAGACTTGCTGAGTCACTACTTTTCCTTCGCGATACCTATGGGCTAGAGGATGATAATCAAACCATCAAGGTTTACCTTTCTCGTGAAGATCTAGCTAACCTTTCAAACATGACTACCTCTAACGCTATTCGAACCCTTTCGGGTTTTTGTACCGAGAATGTTATTGAACTTGATGGTCGTAGAATTAAGATTCTCGACGCCTATAAACTCGATAGGATCAGCAATTTAGGATAATGCCAAGTAAAAAATTAAGTCATTACTCCTGTTCCTGAGCTAAAAATAATACGCATTACATTCTCATGTAATAGTAATTTTATTTCAATAGTCTTTCCAATCGCCTTTTATCTAAAGCAATTGAATAATCTTCATAAGAGTTCTGGCTTATGAGTGTGAGGGTTAAGAAAATTGTATCGTTACTCAAATAGAAATCTTTAACCCAAATTCGTCATTTGAGAACAATTTAATGCCGAATCGACTAACAAAATCTAAACATTTCGCAAATGCAAAATGTAAGATTTGATAGTCGAAGTATTTCACTTAGTTAATAGAAACGAACTTAATAATATCTTAAGGTGTATCTATCGACTAATCTCGGGTAATAATATTTGCAGGTGAATCAGTGAACTTTGGATAATCAATATCAACTCGATAGTTTATAGTGCTATCGAATTTTTGGATTTGCATTACTGTTGTGCTCGATGGATACTTTTCTCATGTTATAATCATTGGAATCATCAGTGTAATGAGTATTCTTCTTCGTATTTTCCAGTTGATTTTGTGTTTAAAAAAGAATAAATCAAAATATAGATTTCAATCAATTTAAACTTATAGAAAACAACGGTTTTATTTTATATGGGTCAAAAGAGGTTATGGTATTTGAGAATATTTAGTATTATTGTTGATACATGGCTTAAAGTTAGCAGAATTAAATTTCCATTCAGGCAAGTTTCTTAATAATTACACTGGAGAATGTTTATAGAAAGTAGAAGGTTAAAGAGGATTGAAAAGAAATTTTATAGTTTTTTATCTTCTGGGATTAGAGGAACTTCCGTAAATGAAGATGTTCGGAAAATTACCCTTATTACCCTTTTTTCCTTATGTGCAGTCTTCTATCTTCTGTTTTATAGTTACCGAATGTCTTTATCGGGTGACTATAAACTTTCATATATCTATATCTATCTAGTATTGGTTATCATTTTAATGCAGGTCTACTTAAGGATTCGTAAGAGGATCCTCATTGTTTGCCATGTTCTTGTGCTATGTCATATATTCTTAGAATTGTTTTTCTTGGTTCGAAACGGTTCAACAATATTAAACATCACTAGTTACTATATTTTCCCAGGGATTTATTGGTACTATACTTTTCCTTTATTTAGTATATTTCTCCTTGGCCGAAAAATGGGCTCATTCTATAATATTGTTCTAATTACCATTACTCTCATATTTTTCTCTGTCGATTCACCGATCAATAAGCTATATGATTTTGAGTTTAAAGTAAGATTGCTATCTATCTATAGCGTGCTTTTCTTTTTTGCTTTCTTCTTTGAATCAATTAGGTTGGTCACATACAATGCTTTTAAGAGAATGCAAGATAAAAACGTTGAATACACAAAGAGAATATTAGAAAAGAATAAGGCATTAAAGCGGAAAAATGATGATTTGTTGATGCTCACGGAGGAGGTTCAGGTCCAAATGGACTTTCTGAAGGATTTAAATGTTATGCTTGAGGATAAGAATCAAAAAATTGTATCACAGAATCTTCAACTTGAGTTTCAAAGTAACGAAATAGCTATCCAAAGGGATCAGTTGCTCATTCAGAAACAGAATATTACCGATAGCATTCTGTATGCGAGCTATATTCAAAAAGCACTGTTACCCAATGAAAATATTCTTCAAGAAAATTTTTCTGATAATTTTATTCTTTATAAACCTCGAGATATTATTGGGGGAGATTTCTATTACGTAAAGAAATTAGAGAATACACTTGTAATTGCTGTTGCGGATTGCACGGGACATGGTGTTCCTGGGGCCCTGCTAAGCATGTTAGGAATTTCCTACTTGAATGAAATCATTCACTCAAAAGAGCTGTCTGAAACAAATGCCATACTGAACGAAATGCGAAACAAAATAAAGTTGGCATTGAATCAGTCGGATCAATCTCGTGAAACAAAGGATGGCATGGATATGGCACTTATCTCGATTGATTTAAACAGTAACATTCTAAAATTCTCAGGTGCAAATAATTCAATATACATTATAAGAGATTCTGTGCTTATTGAACTCAAAGCGGATAAAATGCCTATTGGGATCCAACCGGGTGAAAGACCAAATTTTACTAACCTAGAGTATCAGCTACTTAAAAATGATTGTATTTATCTTTTTTCTGATGGATATCCAGATCAGCTGGATGAACGGACCTTTAGAAAATTCTCGTTGAAAAATTTCCAGAAATTGCTATTAAGAATATCAGAACAAAAAATGGAGGATCAAAGGGATGATCTTGAAAGGGTAATTGAGGGTTGGAAGAATAAATTGGATCAAACCGATGATATTCTTGTACTGGGGGTGAGGATTTAAGACGTTAAAGGCCAAAAGTCTTAAGGTAGATGACAGGAGATAGAGGTTGGAATTAAGGATTTGATTGGCGAAGAATTGAAAGCATATAAATAATTAAGTACCCAAGATATTTATTTTATCAAATTGCCAGCAACATTCATATTGCTGGCAATTTTGTTTCTTGAGATGATTGGTTAAAGCCAGGTTATTAGATAATCATCAAACTCACCACCTTTGCTTAGCTCTTGCTGGAATTCAATCTTAACACCATGAGCATTTGATTTTCGGATAAGCCCATCTAAAAGGCCTATCTGAAGGACGCTGTTAAAATTTTGGGTTTTCCTCATCACGATTGATTTCTCGGAGTTACTCAAAATTTCCCAACCTCTTTTTTTGGGATCTTGAACACCCAAATGTGAAGTTAGAATTAAAGCTTTCATAACATCAAATGGAGCACATTTTCCAGCAATCATTTTATTGTTAAGCATTGTCTCGTAGGTCGATTCACCAATATTTCGTCCAATCCTAATAAGGTTGAACTTCCCCAATTTACGTTCAATCCAATCGCACATTTTAATATATACATCAATTGGAATCTTATTAGAGGGTTTAGATAAATCGTACCCATTGGCGATGTCAAAGAGCTCCTTGTATTCCTGCTGTTTATCTTTGTAGTTCTTCAGAACATCATCGAGAACTCCTGCAAATAATGTTACATTTTCGGTTGACTTGTCCATATTTATAGTTTCTATATTGATCTATTTAACAATTGGTCAATTGTAATTCAATATCATTTAGTCAAGAGGATCCACTTTACACTTAAAATGTGAACATTGAGTATACCGAGGTGTCATAAATATTAGTTTATCTCGGTAATTAAACGACATGGAATATAATTTAAATACTTTCAGTATCTCACAATATCTCCAAGAAGAGAAATTGTGAGTACAAAGTAGTATTTGAATTCTCAATAAGTATTGAATTTGATAAATTATTTAGGGGCTATAGAATTATTCTTTAACTTCTGAATATCAATAAATTCAGGTATTGCAGTTGTGTGACATAAGATGATATGAGAATCGGTATTTGAATTGGTAAAAAAAACTAATGTGAGGTTATGTAGTTGCTTTTTTTGCCCTTCTGGGTTCAAATAAAGGGAGTTAATAGAAAAATATCATATTTTGCATCAAAAAATTGTAATTCAGGTTTAAATTTTAGTCTCTAAACCATTATTGAATGAAATAATTTTCAGCTTTTTTTCAGGAAAAAATAGTTCAGAACGGTAGATCTATACTTAAATATTTGTTTCACTTGTTTGTTCACGAATAGTTTTCCCGCTATCCATCCAAAGATAGATTTACCGATATCATAGCACAATAAATCAGTCATTAAGACACCTCCTTCAACTTGCTTAAAGTGATGCTCGTGATGCCAAATTCTAAAGGGACCTTTTCGCTGTTCATCAATAAAGTACTGATTATGCTTAATGTGGGTAATCTCAGTGCACTAACCTATGGAGATATTAAGCATCGGCTTAATTCTATAGGTGATTATTAAACCCTCATACATTTGATCTGGTAGCTCTGAGGTGATCTCAAAGTAGAGATCTTTTGGTGTAACAGCATTTAAGTTTTTTGGGGATGCAAAAAATTCCCATGCCTCCTCAATACTTATTGGTAAGAATTGCTCTTGCTTTAGTTTTTGCATATCATTATGACGAGAATCAAGAGCTTATATCTCTAAATAATATAAACTCGAAGAATTAAGCTGAAAACAATAATAGTAAAGGAAAGTTCATGAATGACTATCTTATCAACTTTAGGAAATAATCAAGAGGGTAAATAATTTAGACCAAAGCAACTAACAATATCCTACTACTCCTGAAAATAAATTCTCTTAACTCTACGCGAGATTGATGTGAGTACTTCATAGGGTATAGTATTTAAGGCTTTAGCAATGTCAAAAATGGTTGGATTTCCCCCAAAGATTACCACCTCGTCGCCCTCCTTAACATCAACTCCAGTGGCATCGAGTGTGCAGGTATCCATGCTCACGTTTCCGATAGTGGGAACCATTTTACCGTTTAAAAAAAATTCCCCATTGCCGTTGCTGAGCCTACGATCTAAACCATCTGCGTAGCCAATAGGAATGGTGGCAATTGTTGATGGTTTGGTAATGACTCCCTTGCGATTATAGCCTACTGTTTCGCCTGCGTTTAAGTACTTAACCTGTATTATATGTGTTTTGAGGGTGCTTACGTTTTGCAGTTTGGTTTGATCAACCGAGCTAACACCGTAAAGACCTATTCCCAAACGTACCATATCAAAATGGGCTTGAGGAAATCGTTCAATCCCTGCAGAGTTTAAGATATGTCGAATGGGTGAATAGCCAATTGTTTGGGATAACCGATTGTAACTATCAGTATAATTATTAATCTGATTTTGAGTGAAACTATCGTGTCCTTTATCCTCACTTGCTGCAAGATGTGAGAAAATACTCTGAACCTTAATGTTCGAATGCTTTTTCAGTGAAGAAATCAAATCATCAACTTCATTACTTGTAAAACCGAGGCGGTGCATCCCAGAATCAATTTTGAGGTGAATGGGATATGTACCAACTCCAGAACGGTCGAGTACATTTACAAACTCATCAAAACCTGAAAAATTGAAAATTTCAGGCTCAAGGTTGTACTCGATCATCAGCTCGTAGGTCCCAAAGGATGGATTTAGAACAATGATTGGAAGTGTTATGCCAGCTTCGCGGAGCGCGACCCCTTCGTCGGCAAATGCTACACCAAGGTAATCAACTCGATGGAATTGGAGCAGATTGGCAATCTCGTACGAACCGCTACCATATGAAAAGGCTTTAACTAAAGCCATAACCTTTACATCTGGTCTTAGTAAACTGCGGAAGTAGTTGAGGTTATGTTCCAACGCATTCAGGTTAACCTCCATTACAGTCCGATGAGCTTTACGCTCCATTATTGCCGAAATCCTCTCGAAGTGGAATGTTCTACTTCCCTTCAGTAGAATTGCAGTATTGGATATTTGGCGGCGCGAGAAGCTATCGAGGAATTCATTCGTGCTCGAATAGAATTCCTTTTCGATATTAAAAAGATTTGCAAACTCGCTAATATCCTTACCTATTCCAATTAGTTTATCGACTCGCTTTTCGGTAATGAGTCTTGCCACATCAGTATAAAGTGTTTTCAGAGTTTGCCCGCTCTGTAGTATATCAGAAAGGATAAGTAACCTCTGTGGATGCTGCTTTTGCTGGAGAAGAAAATCGAGAGCGATACTCAGTGAACCGATATCGGAGTTGTAGCTATCGTTAATCAGTGTACAACTATTTATCCCCTCTTTGAGTTCAAGGCGCATGGCAACAGGGGTTAAACGTTCCATTTTCGATGGGATGGTATTAGGTTTTGCCCCGATTAATAGCATAAAGCAGTAACAGTGCATTGCATTCTCAACCGATGCACTATCGGTAAACGGAATGCTGAAAGAGGTTTCTTTTTCTTGATGCTGTATGTGAATGGTTGTGGAACCGTTATTCTTGGTAATATTTTTAATTTGAATCGAAGCATCGGGTGCATGTCCCCATGTTAAAGTGTTCTTTATCCCTTGTTCTTGAATGATTGTATCAATTAGCTGATGATCCTTGCAGTATATAAGCTGTTTTGTATTTTTGAATAGTTTGATCTTTTCAATCACTTTCTGCTTTAGGTCAACGAAATTTTCCTGATGTGCATTGCCTATGTTTGTGAGTATTCCATAATCGGGAGCGATAATGGGAACTAGCTTATCCATTTCAAGTGGTAGAGATATTCCAGCTTCGAAAAGCCCAATCTGGTAACTTTCGTCCATCTGAAGAATCGAAAGGGGGACACCTACCTGTGAGTTAAAACTCTTTGGGCTTCTTACTACGCGAGAATCAGCTGAAAGGAGTTGGCTAAGCCATTCTTTTACGATGGTTTTGCCATTACTTCCAGTAATTCCAACTACAGGGTAAGTGAACTTACTTCGATGAAATGAGGCTAGTTTTTGAAGTGCAACAAGGGTATCTTGTACATAAATAAAAGATGCATCGGGGTGTTGCAGTGAATAGTTTTCAGTACAGCTAACGACAAAAACCCTTACCCCGAAATAGCTGTATAGCTCAGGTATAAATCGATGGCCATCATGATGCTGTCCTACCAGGGCAAAAAACAGGATACTTTCGCTTCCAGCAACAGAACGACTATCGATTGAGACTGATTTAATTGTCCTTTCGGTTTTGCCGATAAGTTTGGCATCAAGAATGCTAGTTACTTCGAGGGCAGTATAGTTAAGCATTGAATTATTATTCTGTTAAGTCTGAATAAAGGCAAATTTTGTTTCTCGCAAAGGCCGCAAAGTTTTGATACGTTGAATATTATTCTTTGCGTTCTTAGCGAAAGACTTAGCATTCTTTGCGTGAAATAATTTTTCAGATAACCTTTTCAAAGAAAGTCAAATTATTATTTACTAAGCCTTTTTGCTTTTTCTGGTTGCTTTATTATAGCAAGTTCGGCAAAGAGGTTCATATATATCCATCTCACCAAGTAGTACTAACTTCTCCGATTCTGATTTCCGATGAGTATACTGAGCCAAATCACCACACTTGACGCAAATTGCATGAACCTTGGTAACATACTCGGCGCAAGCCATTAGCTGGGGCATTGGGCCAAATGGGACACCCCTAAAATCCATATCTAGTCCAGCAACTATTACCCGGACGCCTTGATCTGCCAGTTTATTGCAAACCTCAACTAATCCAACATCGAAGAATTGGGCCTCGTCGATTCCAACTACATCAACATCCGATGAGAGTAAGAAAATATTCCCTGATGATGAGACCGGAGTTGAATGAATTGAATTAGCATCGTGCGATACCACGGCTTCCTCGGAGTAGCGTGTATCTATTTGTGGTTTAAATATTTCAACCTTTTGCTTAGCAAACTTTGCCCGTTTAAGTCTTCTGATAAGCTCTTCTGTTTTACCTGAAAACATTGAGCCAGCAACAACTTCGATCCAGCCCTTACGTTTATTTCCTGCAATTGAATTTTCCTGGAATATCATATGTGAAAAAGAGAATTATTTACGTTAGTTTTACAAAAGTAAGCAAAAACTTATCTTTGGAGTCAGAATTTATCAACATGAAACACCCTTTTTGAAAAAAAACAAATAAAGTTAAAACAAAATCAAGGGTGCTCCCTGTCTACCGACAGGCAGGCAACCGAATAAGAATGATCGTTAATCGCATTAAAGTAATGTACTTACTAAATATAATACTAATTTATTAGTACCGATGAAACAAACAGAAAATATTAGAAATGCGTCTGATCGTCTCAAAGAGGCGCAACAGTTGCTATTGCTTGCCATCGAAAAAGGTAAGATTTCTTCAATTGACCGCGACCTTGTACTGGAAAAACTTCGTAAAGCATACGACTCCATTCTATTCGAGAATGAGGTTGAGCAACGAGTGGTAAACGCACCATCTGTTTCTCAACCCATAAAGGTAAAGGTTGATAAAGTACCTGAGATTCCTTCAAAACCCAGTATACCCGAGGTTAAACCACCGGTTAATCCTGAACCAATACATAAACAACCAAAGGCACAAGTACCTGAAAGTACAAAGAGCGCTGAACGGATATCAATTTTTGACCCATCTATTCGAAGTATAGCTATTGATAAAGTTGAGAAGGAGGCAGTAACAGAGCCAACCGAGGAGCAACCCAAGCAGCAATCGATTTTGAATAAGGAACAACCTGAGAGTTTAGCTCAAAAGTTTCAAGGAAGCAGGAAGTCTATGACCGATTCACTTTCGAATCAGATTAGAACAAAACCCGTTGCATCGCAACTTCAGGATAAGCCAATACACGATTTAATCAAAGAGATCGGTGTTCACGATAGATTCTTATTTGTCAAAGAGCTTTTTAATGGCGATAGCAAGATGTACGAAGAAACGGTGGATCGGTTAAACCACTTTAGCGATATAGCAGAGGCGCTGATTTATGTACAGGAAAATTTCAGCTGGAACGAAAATAATCGAGCTGCGAATAAATTCATTGAATTGATTCGTAGAAAACTTCTAAACGATTAATTATTACCATAATGGGAAAACTATATATTGTACCAACACCAATAGGCAACCTTGAGGATATTACGCTTAGGGCAATTCGTATTCTTAAGGAAGTGTCCCTAGTACTTGCTGAGGATACCAGAACAAGCGGTTTTCTGCTCAAGCATTTACAGATAGGTACTCAATTGCATTCACATCATAAATTTAACGAGCATAAAACTGTTGAACAGATAGCTCAACGGATTGAGGCTGGTGAGTCGGTTGCTTTAATCTCCGATGCAGGAACTCCAGGGATATCAGATCCTGGTTTTTTATTAGTTAGAACTTGTGTTGAAAAAGGTATTCAGGTTGAATGTTTACCCGGTGCTACTGCATTTATTCCTGCATTGGTTTCAAGTGGACTACCTTGCGACAGATTCCTATTCGAAGGATTTCTACCCCAAAAAAAAGGGCGCAATAAGAAAATCGAAGCGCTAAAGGACGAGGAGCGTACATTAATATTCTACGAATCGCCCTATAGACTGATAAAATTTCTTCAGCAGCTTGCTGACGTTTATGGAAGTGAGCGGAAGGCCAGTGTATCGCGTGAGTTAACTAAGCTCCACGAGGAGACTGCCCGTGGTACATTAGCAGAGTTGATAATTCACTTCGGGAAGAAGGTTGTAAAAGGGGAGATTGTGGTTGTCGTTGAGGGAAAAAAGAAAATTAAGGTGGAAGAGGATGTTGAAAACGAGATTGATGAAGAGGAAGATCAATAAGGAATAATCCGGTTGAATCGATGAGATAAAGAATAATGTTGAATGAATAATGAAATCAGAAGTCAAACTGAAGGTATAGAAATCATAGAATGTATTTTAAGAATGGGGAGTTAGAAACAAGGAAATAGAAACCAGCAACGAACACCTTCACTTCTTTACAAATCCTTTGGTAGCGGTATTTTATAGATTACTGTTCCCAAGAACTTCTCAATCATTTCGAATGACCTACGCTGTTTCCGGTTGATAAAGGTCAACGCAACACCATCGGACTGAGCACGAGCAGTACGGCCAATACGATGAACGTAATCCTCAGGATCATGCGGCACATCGTAGTTTACAACTAGATCTATATCCTCAATATCGATACCCCTTGAGATGATATCGGTAGCAACAAGAATTTGAAATTTTCTGTTCTTAAAGTCACGAAGTACTTCCTCTCGCCCACGCTGATCCAAATCGGAATGGATTGCTCTAGCGCTAGCTTTATCGTGAATAAGTTTTCTTTCAATATCTCTAACCGCTACTTTGGTTGAGGCAAAAACTAATGCGCTTTGAATATTGCTTTTCCCTTCAACGAGAGAAGTAAGTAGCGAAAGTTTATGCTGGTCGTCGACAAAATATGCAGCTTGAAGAATATTTTCAGCTGGTTTTGAAACGGAAAGGCTTATCTCTTCAGGATTATTTAAAATCACTTTAGCCATTTCTCTAATCTTCTCGGGCATAGTGGCCGAGAACATTAGCGTTTGCCTTTTCTTGGGGAGTTTTTCTACAATCGCCATAATATCCTCGTAGAATCCCATATCCAGCATCCTATCTGCTTCGTCGAGGATGAAGTGTTCAATCCTGTCGAGTGAAACATAGCCCATTTGGATATGCTGAAGGAGACGTCCGGGCGTTGCAATCAAAAAATCAACCCCGCTCTCAATGGCAGCCCTCTGTCGATCCCAGTTACCGCTATCGTTCCCGCCGTAAACAGCTATTGAACTAGCTGGAGAGAAGTATGCAAAACCTTCAACTTGTTGGTCGATTTGAAGAGCTAACTCACGGGTAGGGACAATGATTAATGTATTTATATAGTTTAGCTTAACAGGAAGCGAAGCAAGTTTATTTAGTATTGGTAGTACGAATGCAGCCGTTTTGCCAGTACCCGTTTGGGCGCAAGCTATCACATCTTTCCCTTGCATAATAAAAGGAATAGCCAATTCTTGAACAGGGGTAGGTTGTTCAAACCCCATCGTTTTTATACCTCCAATAATATCAGGATGGAAATTAAAATCTTCGAAAGTCAAAATGTTACTTTTTTAATGGTTTTTTATATTCTGCAAAGTTAAGTATTTAACATGAACTCGTTGTAATGAATGATAAAATAGATTGAGCAACGGAAAAGATGGAGTGATGGAGGATTGGATTAATGGAAGGAAGATAGCATCACAGCAACACCGCATTGCATTACTCAAATATTCTAAACAAGTTATTTTGTAGCTTAAGCGAAGTCGCTTGATTATTAAAGATAATCAGTATGTTTAATTCATTCTTAATCAGGTTATAATAATTTATATCTCAAGAGGAAAATAATTAGAAAGATAAAGTTCGTAACATTTCGTGTAAAACTTCGTTTGAGAACTTGTTTATCTATTTGTTATATTTCCCAATAGTATTCGCTTTTATGTTTAATGGCCTTTTTACTAAGAAAGAAAAAGAATACAAGCATATTTTTTTTGATCTGGATCGCACGCTTTGGGATTTTGATCAGAATATGATTGATGCTCTCCGAGATATTTTTTTTGACTATAACCTCGATAGCTATTTTCCCGATATTGTAACTTTCATTAAAGTTTTCACAAAACACAACGATTACCTTTGGGAGAAATATCGTTTAGGCGAACTAAAGAAGGATGTTTTAAGGTTTAAGCGATTTGATCTAACCTTTAAAGATTATGGGTTAAACGATCAATTGCTTGCAAAAAGGATCGGGGATGAGTATTTAAAAATCACACCCACAAAAACAGCATTAATTCCATTTACCCGTGAGGTTCTCGAGTATTTAAGCCTAAAATACAAGTTGCATATTATAACGAATGGTTTTGACGAGGTACAGTATCCGAAGCTTGAAAAATGTCATATTGCAAAGTACTTCGATAAGGTTCTCACATCTGAATCATCGGGTTATCATAAACCATGCCCGGAGGCATTTGGTTTCGCTCTTTCATCAGCAAATGCCAGGAAAGAAGATAGTATAATGATTGGTGATGATTTGGAAATTGACATCATAGGGGCTAAAAAATTTGGAATCGATCAGATATTCTTTAATCGACACAGTGTTTCCCATAAAATGAAGCCAACCCATGAGATCCAGAGCCTCCTGGAGATAAGAAAAATACTATAAGGGAATTCTGCCTAGTGCTATACTTGATACTATCCCAATTAACCCATTAATTCCAAAACCTGTTAGTTGATAAATAAGGGACAATCTTAAATGCTGATGTTCCTTATAGAGTAACTAAAAGATAAAGATGAAGAGTATTCTAACCATTTGTTTTTGCTTAGAACGGAATATCAGAATCAGGTTTTCGGTTTGACTCAAATCCAAAACCCTCGTTGCTACTTAGTGCATCTTCATTCATCCTTGATTTATAGGTAACCGGTGGTTGCGCATTACTCGAAGTCGCTTTTGCGATGTAATCGGTATAGTCAACATCATCAAAGTCTGAAAATCTAGCCATCTCCTTCTCAAAGCGTAGCTTTATATCGCCAGTAGCACCATTACGGTGTTTTGAAAGAATAATTTCGGCTAAACCTGCAAGGGAATTCCCCTCTTCGTCCTCCATAAAACCATAGTATTCGGGGCGGTGAATGAAGATTACAACGTCGGCATCCTGCTCAATAGCACCTGATTCACGTAAATCCGAAAGTTGTGGTCGTTTATTTCCCCCACGGGTTTCCACTGAACGATTGAGCTGTGAAAGTGCGATGATGGGAACATTCAACTCCTTGGCAATGGCTTTTAACGATCGAGAAATTGTACTTACCTCTTGCTCACGGTTTCCTTTGGTTTCAGACGGACCAGTCATCAGCTGCAGGTAGTCAATTACAATAATACCAATATCATGCTGTGCCTTTAGCCTTCGACACTTGGCCCTAAACTCGAAAATGGAAAGGGCTGGGGTATCATCAATAAATATCTTGGCTTCGGTTAGATCTTTTATTTTAACAATGAGCTGAGTCCATTCATGGGGGTCGAGTCTACCATTTCGAATTTTATCCGAAGGGATTCCCGATTCGGCTACAATTAAACGGTTAACGAGCTGTAGATTCGCCATCTCGAGGGAGAAGAACGCAACTGGGGTTTTATGGTCAACAGCCATCTTCCTCGCCATTGAAAGAACTAAAGCAGTTTTACCCATCGAAGGACGTGCTGCAACGATAACAAGGTCGGATTTTTGCCATCCCGAGGTCATCCGATCTAAATCGGAGAAGCCCGATGGAACACCGCTTAGACCATCCTCACGTTTTCCTGCTTCCTCAATATTTTTCAATGCCTGCTTTACCAGTACATTGATTTGCGCTGTTTCTCTTTTGATATTCCCCTCGGCAACTTTGAATAGTTCCATTTCAGAGTAGTCCAACAGATCGTCAACATCGATGCTATCATCAAAGGCTCGGTTCTGAATATCCGATGAAACGCGAATCAACTCGCGCTGAATGAACTTTTGGGCAATAATTTTAGCATGGAACTCAAGATGGGCTGCAGAGCCAATCTTCGATGTAAGCTGCGCAAGGTAAACGGGACCTCCTACCTCTTCGAGCTGGTTTCGACGTCTTAATTCCTCGGAAACGGTAAGTAAATCGATAGGTTCAAGGCGGGTTGAAAGATCTATAATGGTTTTGAAAATCGTTTGGTGAACTTCTTTATAGAAACTCTCCGCTTTAATAACATCAAGGATGGAAATGATTGCATCCTTCTCAACCATTATTGCTCCAAGTACGGCCTCTTCCAGATCCAGTGCTTGTGGGGGTATCTTCCCCATCTCAAAATTTGCCTGATTTGCATTAGGAAATCGAGTATTTGTGCGTCTTTCAGCCATGTCATATTCTTTACCACAAAAGTAGAATTGAACTTTGGATTTTGATGCTTTTTTTCGAAAAGATTATCAACAATGGTCAAAATAGCCGTAAAATCAGGAGCCTGAACCCAGAACTCAGAACCCAGAAACCCTTAATCATTACAAATAATCTCATTTATCCATTACTACACATAGAATTATTCGCTGCATATTTCGTTATCTTTGTTGTCATAAAATAAATCGTCAGTAAAATTATGAAGAAAGGATCTTTTTACATTCTCTTAATCGCTGCATCAGCAATGTTTTCATGTAAAAGGGGAGGCGATAATATCGATCTCAAAAGCATTAATGTTAAAGTAGAGATTAAGCGATTTGATCAGGCATTGTTTGCTATAAACCCCGATAATATTAAGGAATCAATCCCAAAATTATCGAATGAATATGGAAGTTTCTTTAATCTGTTTGGTGAAGGTATAATACATATTGGCAAGGTCGAAGATGTTGAATTTGCCAACTACTTGAAGAGTTTCATGACCGATAAAATGGTTACCGAAACCTACAAAAAAGTCCAAGAGCTATATCCAAACCTCGACAACCTAAATGTAGAGTTTACCGATGCTTTTAAACGCTATCATTACTATTTTCCCAATCGATGTATCCCAAAAGTATACTCATTCGTTTCGGGGTATAACCAATCCACTGTTTTGGCTGAAGGCTTACTGGGTATTGGTTTGGATCGTTACCTTGGTAGCAGTTGTGGTGACTATCTTAGCTTGGGGATTCCAAAGTATTCAATAAAGGATATGAAGCCAACCAAGATCTCATCTGATTGTATGCGGGCATGGGCTATCGGTGAATTCCCATTCAATGATTCAATCGATAATTTTGTAAACAATATTATTTATGAGGGAAAACTCATGTACTTCACTAAGAGGATGCTTCCCGAGCAATCCGATAGCCTAATTTTCGGATTTACCCCTGAACAGATGAAGTGGTGCGAAAAGAATGAGGAAGAGATGTGGACTTACTTAATCGAGAATAAAATGCTATTCATCTCAGATTCATTCATTATGAACAAGTATATCAACGATGCCCCTTTTACTTCTGGATTCTCACAAGAATCACCAGGTAGAGCTGTTGTATGGCTCGGATATAGGATCGTTAGTTCATATTTGAAAAGCAATCCTAAAATAACTTTTCAGCAATTAATGTCTATCCGGGATTATCAGAAAATTTTCAATAGTTCGCGATATCGACCTTAAACTATTGGAATTGGTTAGAGCTCATTTAAAATATTATTGTTTGTTGAATTCGAGTATAATTCTACAATATAACGTCATAATATAATACTACAGCCATGAAGTCGGATATTGAAATTGCTCAAAGTATTAAAATGAAACCAATAGTTGAAATCGCCGAGAAAATGGGAATTCCTCAGGACGAACTAGAGCTATATGGAAAGTATAAAGCCAAAATTCCTTTGCACTTTATCGATGAAGAAAAGGTAAAGAAAGCAAAGCTAATACTTGTAACAGCAATTACGCCGACTCCTGCTGGTGAGGGTAAAACTACAACTTCAATAGGATTGGCTCAGGCTCTAAATCTGATTGGAAAAAAGGCAACCGTTGTGCTTCGCGAACCTTCGCTTGGACCTGTTTTCGGGATTAAAGGGGGTGCCGCAGGAGGTGGATTATCGCAGGTTGTACCAATGGAGGATATCAACCTCCATTTTACTGGGGATATGTCAGCCGTTGAGAAATCACACAATCTATTGGCAGCACTTATCGATAATAATATCCAGCTAAAGTCTAAGGAGGGTAACCTTGGAATCGATCCTCGTACAGTGGAGTGGAAACGGGTGATGGATATGAATGAGCGTTCTTTAAGAGATATAGTTATTGGACTTGGTGGTCCAAAGGAGGGTGTTCCTCGGGAATCGGGGTTTAATATTACTGCCGCTTCAGAGGTAATGGCAACGTTATGCGTTTCGAAAGATTTAATGGATTTAAAGGAGAGGTTGGGTAATATATTTGTTGGCTACACTTACGACGATAAGCCAATTTTCGCTCGCGATCTGAAAGCACAAGGTGCAATGACCGTTCTATTGAAGGATGCCATTAAACCCAACTTGGTTCAGACCCTCGAGGGTACTCCTGCCATTATTCATGGAGGTCCATTCGCTAACATCGCACAGGGTACTAATACCATAATTGCCACCAAAATGGGTCTTTCCCTTAGTGATTATGTTGTAACCGAAGCAGGTTTTGCCAGTGAGCTGGGGGCCGAGAAATTTTTTGATATCAAAGCGCAATTTGGAAATCTTTGTACGAATGCAGTTGTAATTGTTGCTACAATTCGTGCGTTGAAGTATCATGGTGGAGCAAAATTATCAAGTTTGCAGAATGAAGATTTACCTTCACTTCTGAAAGGTTTAGACAACCTCGATAAGCATATCGAGAATATGAAGTATTTTGGATTTAGGCCTGTTGTTGCAATTAACAAATTCGATACCGATACCACCGCTGAAATTGATCTA
>JAYTVX010000103.1:0-4553 GCA_043743775.1 Bacteroidales bacterium
TAGTTTAAAAAGTAGGGAACGGCTATCGCCTTAAATATTATCGTTTCGAGGAGGATAAGCACCAAATTGGTTATGTTGATTTGGATTAACGCTAAAAAGGTAACCCCAAATAGAATAAACCCTTGCAATACAAGAATTCTAATATAGGTTAATAGCCTGTTTGCTATACTCAGGTATAGCAATGTCATGGCAAATGTAATTAGAAGAATATCGGTCATATCTTATAGAATAATCAACATTAAACAAATCTTTCAAGCAACAGCAAAACACCAAAGAAAATCAATAGCGATACAGAAGTTAAAATAAATATAAATTGAGGGTTATGGCTCATCCTAAAACGCGCCATAAACGATTCGAATATACCAACTGCAATAGCAAAGCAGATTTGAACCCCAAAGAATATTGGGATCGTGTAGGCGAGGGATAGATCACCAATAAAAAAGTTAGAGATTATTGCTCCGTACATGGCAAATTTTAGGTTTGTAGTATGAAGTATCAACCCTAAATCAAATCCACTATTATCGAGAACCATCACCTCGTGAATCATCGTTAGCTCAAGGTGGGTTTTGGGATCATCAACGGGCATCCGACTATTCTCAACCATCGCAATGATTACGAACACAAAGGTTGCCAAAACGCCAAGCATGTAAGAGATCTGTGAACCGTAATGCAGGGTTGAGAATATTTCGTGAAACGAAGTTTGACCCGTAAGAAGTGCGAACGACCCCATAAGTATAAAGAATGCAGGCTCTGCCAGCATCGAGAATAGCGATTCGCGACTTGCACCCATACCCTCAAAGCTGCTACCCGTATCGAGCGCAGAAATAATCATAAAGAATTTACCAAATGCCAATAGATAGGCAAAAAGGATAAAATCGCCTTGGAATGAAATTAACCCTGGATAATTTCCTAGCGGAACAATTAGTATTGCCATCAATACTGATGCAAAGTAAAAACTAGGAGCTATGTGAAAAATAAAGCTTGTGGTACTACTGTATACAGAACCCTTTTTGAACAACCTGAAGATATCCTTCATCGGCTGAAATATTCCAGGGCCTTTCCTCCCGGAAGCGATGCTTTTGGTTCTGATGATAATTCCTGTAAAAAACAGGCTTGTTAGGAGTATTAGAATTAGGCTAACCATAGTTATAGCTGGTTTAAAAATTTTAATAAAATCATAATCTTTTGGTAAATCTCTGGGATTAGAATTATCAATGTAATAAAAATAAACCCGTATAGTATATACGCTTGAACATTTCCGCTTTGGAGAAATGTAAAGCGGGATAGTATTCTTCGAATTACACCAATGGGTTTATCAATCAGCCACTCCTCAACCCTGTCGTAAGGGTGCGTTTCGTGATGAACAGGATTTGGAAATATCCCATGAGCTTCGGTTTTAAACTTTCGAATTCGAAGCAAAGGCTCCACTAACTTGCGATAGGTTCGAATGTATGAGCTGGCAGTGTATTGCATTTTTTTAGCAGAACCAGTATAAGCACAACCCCATGTTGATGAGACAAGTGCTTGTTTATTGTGTGATAAAAATCTTTTTAGAAAGTAGACTGATGCTGCAATAAGGATAAATATTGCAGCATAACCACCAATTAAAGCGGTAGTATCAACAACGACATTAAATTTTTGAAAACTTTCAGGGTTTGCATTGATTGAAAACTGGCCAACGGGTAATGATAGCAAGCGAATGAAGATCGATGGAACAATCCCTATTGCTAGTATGAGCCCTACGATGGTATAAAGTGGATATGTGGTTGATTTCTCGTCCTTTTCAACATTTTCAATTGATATCTTTCTGGGATTTCCCAGAAACACAATGCTAAAGGCTTTGGTAAAACATATCATTGCCAAACCACCGATTAGCACTAAGCCAAGTATGGCGAACATCATCAGTGCAGTGAATGAAAAATCGATACTGCTCAGGCTTTTAAACATTCCAAGGTAAATCAGGAATTCTGAAATAAAACCGTTGAAAGGAGGGAGGCCACAAATAGCCAACGATCCGATAAGGAAAAGTACGGCGGTATGAGGCATTTTTTTAATTAATCCCCCCAATGATTCAATATTGATTGTATGGGCATGTTGGTAAACATTACCAGCGCCATAGAAGAGTAACGATTTAAAAAGTGAGTGGTTTAAAACGTGCAATAGAGCACCGCTAAAACCAAGCAGTACCAAGAGCTGATTGTTATATCCAATTCCAAGACATCCTAATCCAATTCCGATTCCAATAATCCCAATATTCTCAATGCTATGATATGCTAATAACTTCTTCAGATTATGCTGTATAATAGCCAGCATCACACCATAAATTCCAGTAATAACGGAGACTATTAGTATTATGTACCCAATGGTAATAAAGTTAGTTTTTATGAGTAAAAGAACCCTTAAAATACCATAAATACCTATCTTAATGATTACACCTGACATTACACCCGAAATATGTGCTGGAGCTGCTGGATGAGCTAAAGGAAGCCAGGTGTGAAATGGTACAAACCCCGCTTTGATAGCAAAGCCTATAAAGAAAAATGTAAACAGTCCAATACCAATCAGTGCTGGGGAAGCACTCGTGTATGCAGTAATACCATTGAAATCAAAGGTGCCTGTTTTAATTTTCACCCACATGAACCCAAGGGTTAAGAATAGAATGCATACGTGCGATTGGATCAGAAAATTGAATCCTGCTCTTAACGTATCTTTCTTATTATGCTCAAATATTATAAGGATAAACGATGAAATCGCCATTATCTCCCAAACAACAAGTAGTACTAAACTATTCTGAACAATGCAGATATCAATAAGCGTTGTGAATGCTAGTATATATGAGATTGCATGAAGTGAGAGGTTCGCCGATTGATCAATATACCTCTTCATGTACTGAATTCCGTATACTGCACCAGTAAGAAAAGTGAAGCTGATGATTAGAATAAACCAAGATGATAGGTAATCAACCCTAATTGGAATAGCACCAGTAATAAAGGAGCCAGTGTAGCTGTAATCGATTGAATTTCCTGAAAGTACCGAATATGAAATGATTGAAGCTATCACAACCTGACAACCAATAGTAATCAATGCTATAATCCCTTTACCCTTAACCTTAAGGAAGGGTATTAGAATTATCGCTATCAGTGCGATTAGGTTGAAAACCTCAATCAAAGTGATCATATCCAGTTAAAAATTGTACATAAAAATATCAGGATGATAAATAGTATTCCATAAAGTACGTATGCCTGAATCTTCCCATTCTGAATAAACTGAAAGTAGTTCATCGAGAAATTTATCCGACTAGTAAGCGGGCTAATCACGTAATGCTCCAGCAAATCAAAGTAGTACGATGAAAAGGTTCTTTTCTTTGGGAAGATGTCTGCTTTATCAATCTTTTTATAGTTTTTCTTCTCTATTACCACAAAGCTCAGTAAATCGGCAAAACTCCGTGAAAAGGATAAACCAGTGTACTGAGCCTTGGGAATAGAGCCGGAGTATCCACAACCCCAGGTGGGCTCAATTTTTGTTGGTTTATTCCGTGAGAGAAGCCATCTTACTGTGAAAATGCTTCCTAGTACCATAATAAACCAGAACGACATCCACCCAATGGTTGTAATGGTAGAATTCATCGGTATCACAATTGGAGTACCACTGACAAAAGTTGATGGAAATATTGATGCTACAACCCTTGATGCAGCCGTGAAGTATAGATTAGGGAATATTGCTACCGATAGCATAACCAAAAGGATAATATACTGTGGCAATCGCATGATTAGGCTTACCTCTTTGGGGCTATGATCACTTTCATGCCTAGGAGTTCCTGTAAAAATTACTCCAAATGATTTTGTGAAGGTTAGCAGCGACATACCACCAACGATGGCAAGCCCTGCAATGGATAGCACGAAAAGAATTAGCTGAGAAAGATTCCCTACAGTTAATCCTTTTATTAAACCGCTGTAGATAATAAATTCGGAGATAAACCCGTTGAATGGGGGTAAGCCTCCAATAGCCAATGCTCCGATAAGGAAAAAGATAGCAGTTTGGGGCATCTTTTTAATTAAGCCTCCAAGCCTATCCATATTGCGGGTATGGGTTTGCTGGTAGATACTACCCGCTGAGAAGAATAGCATCGATTTGAAAAGTGAATGATTCAATGTATGAAGCAAAGCACCGCTAAACCCCAGAATTATTAAAGTTTTGTTTCCGTATCCTATACCCATTAATCCGAGCCCAATACCTATACCTATAATACCAATATTCTCAATGGTACAGTAGGCTAACATTCTTTTGTAATCGTACTTTACAGCGGCATTAGCAATACCATAAATAGCCGTTACAACAGAAATAGCTAAAATTACTCCACCTATTATAGTATAGTTTGACTGAAGGTTAGAAAGCACCCTGAGAATCCCATAGATACCCAGTTTAACGATCACCCCCGACATAATACCCGATACATGCGATGGAGCGGCAGGGTGGGCGTGGGGCAACCATGAGTGGAACGGAATAAAACCCGCTTTTATGGCAAAACCTGCAAGGAGTAAAACGAGCAACCA
>JAYTVX010000104.1:0-1722 GCA_043743775.1 Bacteroidales bacterium
GGGGAGCGAAATTCCAAGTTTTTACTTAAAAACTTCAGAAACCTCTTAATTGAAATTTCTAATCTCCCAACGGAGACTCAAAAACAGCTACTTAACGAACGGAATGTTCAGTGGAAAAACGAAATTCCCCAAACCGATGATATGCTGATTATTGGTATACGAATTTAAAAGCAACCCCGGTCTCCCGGGGTTTTTATATTAGAATAGCTTTTTTATTAAATCAACAACACGGCACGAATATCCCCACTCGTTATCGTACCATGAAAGAATTTTAACCATATTACCATTGACCATTGTGCTATCAGCATCAAAGATTGACGAATGGGTGTTATGGATAATATCAACTGAAACAATTGGATCCTCGGTGTACTCTAAGATACCTTTCATTGGGCCATCAGCAGCTTTCTTCATTGCAGCATTGATCTCCTCTTTTGTAGCAGTCTTTTTTAGGATTGCAACAAAGTCAACCAGCGAACCGGTTGGAGTTGGAACGCGAACAGCAAGTCCATCAATTTTACCTTTTAGCTCAGGAATTATCTTACCAACAGCCTTAGCAGCACCAGTTGTGGTTGGAATTTGCGATACAGCGCATGAACGTGCACGACGTAAATCGCTATGTGGTGCATCTAGAATTTGTTGATCGTTGGTATAGGAGTGAATTGTTGTCATGAAACCACGTTCAACACCAAAAGCGTCGTTTAATACCTTAACTACAGGCGCCAAACAATTGGTTGTACAGCTTGCGTTAGAGATACATTTATCCTCGGGTTTTAAATCCGCATCGTTAACACCAAGCACAATCATACGGTCGATCTCGTCCTTTGAAGGAACAGTAAGAATAACCTTTTTTGCACCATTCTTAAGGTGATCGCCATAGCCACCCTTCTCGCTCTCACGTTTTGTGAATACTCCCGTTGACTCAATTACAACATCGGGACTCTCAATCCATTTGATATTAATAGGTGATCTATCGGCATGTACCCTGTACTTCTTGCCATTGACTATTAGATTCTCTGCATCAAATTCAACTTTTCCAACAAAACGACCTTGAGTAGAATCGTATTTTAGAAGATGAGCTAAAGTTTTGGTATCGGTGAGGTCGTTAATACCTACAACTTCAAGTTCAGGTCTTTCAAGAGCAATCTTGAAAACGTTTCGTCCGATGCGACCAAATCCGTTGATAGCTACTTTTATTTTTGCCATATCCAGATTATTTTATGAATTAATTATTAAGTTTTATAATTGACTTCAAAGGTAATCAAAATTGATTTTAAATAAATTCTAAGCGTCTGTTTTAAGTAGTTTTTAACGCAAACGATTGAATTGAAATATTTTTTTTCTGAATTGAACGGTAAAAGAATAAATAGAATAAAGTAAACACCAAACTGAGTATAAGTAATTACCCCAAATGAATCCTATCAAGTTCATCTTTTGAGTTGATATTTGTAAAGCATCTTGTAGTTTTCGGGTTTGAGGAAAGATTGAAGAAGTTAGTACTTGAAATATTCAATAAATCTTTGATAGGTCTTCCTTTTGAGGTAGAAGCTATAAACTCAATTTTCGCAATAAGCGTTTTTGAATAGATTGCAAACAGTGGTTCGTTGAATGTATCGATAACAGGAATAAGAATATCAGGATATTTTTTTATAAATTCCTCTGTAAGTGCTGAAGCGATTTCGGGATCAACATATGGCATGTCACACGACACAACAAAAACAAAAG
>JAYTVX010000105.1:0-2526 GCA_043743775.1 Bacteroidales bacterium
TTTTTTTTCTATTTGTCATGGAATTAAAAACCATAATTGAGAGAACGATCAAAACACAAAGGGAGAATTTACAGGAATCTCGTCACTTATGACAAGAAATAGAGGTCTCTACGTAACTGCATTACTTCATATACTCCATTTCAAAGAGTTAAACCCAAGTTGAGCGATTTGTGATAACAAATCGCTCAACTTGGGTTCATGTTAATTAATGATAATGTGTAGCACACAACATATTATTGTAAAAGTTGTTACTTTTGCTTAGAGAGTTCAAGTATTATTCAATAAATGATGAGAAAGATAATTCGTTTTTTCCAGATCTACTATCGAGCGATATTCAGGTCTTTTTATTTTCTGATTGCGATTGTCTTAATCGTTTCCATATTACCCCGCCAGGGGAAATTCAAGTACGAATTCCAAAAGGGTAAACCTTGGATGCATATCGATTTGATTGCTCCCTTTGACTTCCCAATATATAAAACCGAAGCTGAACTTTTCGAGGAGAGAAATACAATTCTAAAGGATTTTAAACCCTTTTTTAACCTCGACGCTACCGTTATTAACACTTCCCTTGCTCAGTTTAATGCCGATTTTGATCAGGAGTGGAATTCATTTCAATCGAAGCTGCGAAGTCAGGAGCAAAGGCTAACAAGGAAGGATACTCGGGCTAATTCAAGTTTATCATCATTGAGATCCAAGTATGAGTCAAGAATTAAAGATGATATTAAATTTATTTATGATAAGGGGGTAGTTGATCCATCGGATCTTCTTACAATATCGTCACAACCATCGCTCAGCGTTACCTTGTTGGTCAACAGTAAAGCCGTTGATACAGAGATTGGTGAGGTTTTTACATTGCCTAAGGCGATTGACTTTATTCAACAAAGAATTTTACTTGAAGCTGAAAAGGATGATCCAGTAATACTTCCGTTTTGGCAAAAATTCAGCTTTCAGAAAATTATTAATCCAAATCTTTTTTACGACGAAAGAACTACGGAGAAGGTTAAGCGTGAGATTTTAACTAATATTTCGCTTACAAAGGGGATGGTACAGGCTGGAGAACGTGTGATTTCTCACGATGAGGTGATCAAAGGAGATAAATATCAAGTTATAGAATCGCTAAGAAGAGAGTATGAAAGAAGGTTAGGGCAGGATAATGACTTTACGATTCTTATTGGTCAATTTCTAATTGTGACCATCCTTTTCTTTATGCTTTACCTATTCCTGCTCAACTTTAGAACAGAGATATTATCCGATGATTCAAAAATTCTATTCATCCTCCTTCTGATTTCCTTTATAGTAATTTTTTCTTCGTTTGTTCTAAGGAGTAATACTATTAGCTTGTACATAGTTCCTTTTACTATAGTACCTATTTTTATAAGGGCTTTTTATGATGCTCGCCTTGCTCTTTTCATCCATTTGGTCACAATCTTTTTGATCGGTTTTTTTGCTCCCAATGGTTATGAATTTGTTCTAATTAATTTTATTGCAGGGGTTGTTGCAATTGCAAGTTTAACAAATTTGTATCGGAGTGGCAATCTGTTTTATACAGTCTCTTTGGTGCTTCTATCCTATTTGGTTGTATACCTAAGTTTAGTAATTGTTCAGGATGGCACTTTAGCTGCAGTGAGTTGGTTTACTCTTGCTTGGTTTGCTGTAAACGCATTACTTCTTTTATCACTTTATCAGCTGGTTTACTTAATTGAAAAGATATTCGGTTTCCTCTCCGATGCTACTCTTATTGAACTGTCGGATACAAATCAGGATTTACTACGAAAACTAGCAGAGGTTGCGCCCGGAACGTTTCAACATTCATTGCAGGTGGCAAATCTTGCCGAGGCTGCCGTTTATAAAATTGGAGGTAATCCTTTACTCGTTAGGGCTGGTGCTTTGTATCACGACATTGGAAAGATGAATAGCCCATTTTACTTTATCGAGAATCAACCTCCAGAGTTTAATCCACATCAGAATATTGATTATGAGGAGAGCGCAATAATTATCATCAAACATGTTACTGAAGGGATTCAGATCGCTAAACGAAATAAGTTACCCGATCAGCTGATCGATTTTATCCGCATGCATCATGGAACAAATAAGGTGAAATATTTTTACCGTTTGTTCAAGGATAAATACACCGAGACGGTTGAGGATAATCTTAAGTTTAGCTACCCTGGACCACGCCCAAATAGTAAAGAAACTGTTGTTTTGATGATGGCCGATTCAGTTGAAGCGGCTTCAAGGAGTTTTAAGAAGATTACTCCGCAAGCCATTGATGATTTGGTCGAAGGTATTATCGATAACCTCCAAGCAGAGGATCAATTTAATGATGCGAATATTACCTTTAAGGATATCACTATGATTAAAGCGATATTTAAAAAGAAATTACAGAACATATACCATTCAAGGGTTGAGTATCCGGAGGAGAAATAGTCCATTCTGCGAACTCAACCACCTAAAGCGAAGAGTTCCGAACTAAATATAAGTTCGGAACTCTTCGCTTTTTCTGTCAACCATTAACTGTCAACTGCG
>JAYTVX010000106.1:0-1749 GCA_043743775.1 Bacteroidales bacterium
TGTGCTTATTATGATGCTCAGCAAACGCCAATGGCTTAAAGTTGTGTTCCCACTATTTGATGCTGCTCTTCTTTTTGGTGGTTTCAATATCCATAACGCCGATAATCTGCTCGAAAATCCTGTAAGGTTTTACGTTACTATCTTTTTTGCTGTGTTTACCGGAGTTATCACTTATTCGCTTGGTCAGATTAATGCCGAGCAGTATATGAATGATGAATCAAAATTGAATCAACTTGAATCAAATCGAATCAATCTTGAGTTGGAGGAGAAAATAAATGAGTTAACACGAATCAATGTTGAGTTAAGCGAAAAGTATGCCGACTCAAATTCAATCGTTAATGAATCAATTAACGAGGCGAACGAATCAAAACTATTAGCCGAAAAGTTCATTCAAGGGCATATTCAATGGGAGAACTTTATTGGTAAAAAGAAAAAAGAGCGCAACGGCTACGAGGCGAGCATCGAGAGATTAGCCGAGCAGGTAAAATCAGGCAAAACAATCACAATTCAACAATATGTAAAGGAGGTGACCAATGTCTGAAATAATAAAGAGCACTAATCTATTCATGCTTTTCGTTTGCTTTTTCTTTGGGCATAAGAAGGTGAGCGGACACTTTACCGATGGCGTGTTCTACTGGCGCACGAAGTGCGAAAGATGCAACGCTGTTCACGGAATGCCTAAGGTTCAAAACGAAGATAACTTTTAAATGGAATTGATAAAATATTTAAAGGCAAACTATTCGGATGTTCGGGTTATTGGTGTTAAGAATCCATCGGTAATAGTCAATCACAATGGAGTAACATATATAATATATCGAGCCTGTTACAGTGCTAAAAAGGCAAATTATGTGATTTGTAAAGGGCTTGATAGGTTCTATTTTGACAGAATGAGTGAGACAAAGAGGTATATAAAGTAAAAAGCCCCGTGCGGGCAGCAACGGAGCAAAATCTTTGATGGTGGTACAGCAAAGATAAACAAAAAATGCTCGCACGATGGCTTATACTAAGAGAAATTTACTCAGAAGGATAATTGATATTCAGGATGCGACCTTAGAGCATACTCGTAAAGGGGTTACTCAGGAGTGGGTTTACACCAATATCATATTCCCTCAGTATAGAATTAGTCGGAGAACATTCTACTCCTACTTAGGCACTAACGCTAAAAGCGAACTCAAGAAATTTGAGGAAAACAGAAAGAAACAGCTGGTTTTATTCTAAAAATTTAATTATGCTAACAAATAATCAATGCCATGCCAATTAAACCCGAAAATAAAGCACTTTACCCATCTAACTGGAAAGATATTAGTATCGATATTAGGGTTAATCGGGCTAAGAATCGGTGTGAGAAGTGTGATGTTTTGAACTATTCACTAAGATGTAGCGACGGCTATGTGCCTTGCGAACCGCCGTATAAACACCCTTGCGGGTTAAGTGAGTATCAAGCTGCGCTAGAGATTAAGGATGATTGGAACGGGTGGATTGATGAATATAAGGTTTCGGTTGTTGTTTTAACGGTTGCTCATTTAGATCACAATCCGCAAAATAACGACTATTCGAACCTTATGGCTTTATGCCAGAAATGTCATAATCAGCATGATATCGGCCACAGGAAACAAACTAGAAAGAATACAAGGAATAAAGGACAACTAGCATTAAATTTATGATTAGAGTAATCCTCGAAAGTCCATACGCTGGCGATATTGAAAGAAATATTGCCTATGCGCGCATGTGCGTAAAGCACAGCCTTAC
>JAYTVX010000107.1:0-8931 GCA_043743775.1 Bacteroidales bacterium
TGTTATACCTCACTAAATATGGTTCAACACGAAAGGTAAAGTAAATAAAAATATTGATTCCCTACAAATTTTATCAACAATAATATGTTGATAAAAGAAGGAAAAAGTATTAGCTTATACTTTCAATCAAGAAATAAAGTTAACTATTAACCGTAAAATTTCAGTGTATTTGTGAAAAAAATATTAATTCAGCAGATTTATTTTTGATAAAACTAAACAATTTTGTTGTAGATCCTTATCCACTTCTCTGGTAACTCCTGTTTACTCGCCATTATGTAATCGTTATAGGAGCAGGCAACAACAACTTTTCCACTTGGAAATAAATCAGTGTAGCTTGTTGGTATTTCCATCCACCAATTGTCGGACAGTAAACTTTTATTGAATACCATTTCAATTCCTGGGGTATTGCTATCGACAATAAACTTTTTAAAATCAACATTATTATATGGCGTTTCGCCTTTTCGCTGTGAATAAGCCTCGATAAAATGCCAAACAAGCTGTGCTGAGAGGTGAGCGCTCTGTGATGATGTATCAGGATTATGTTCGAAAATTCCGAAGCAGCATGTTTTATCGCTTAATCCAGAAAATCTGGAGAGTTGGCACGCCTCTTCAGCATATAAACCATTGGGTGATGGAAAGATATTTCCAGGACAATCGGAGTATCTTATCGCCCCAAGATCAAAGCTTACAAAATCAGAATCCCTAAAGGTTGGTTCTACTTCAGGGAATTTTCCACGAACAAAACCTAACCGGAGGGTCTCATGGTTCGATTTTGTAAAAAGCGCTATTTGTTTCGGATCAGTTAAATAACCTTGATATCCCACCAAGCTGATGTTGAATAAATTCTCGAGTGGTTCGCTAAGAAAATTTCGGAGGTAGCTCGTAGAGCTAAAATCACCATCATTTTCACCCATATCTATTCGTGAATCGATGAAAGATACATTTATACTCTTTCGATGAATTTTTATAGCCTGATAAATGGGCAGTGAAATTTCCTGTGTTCCGCCAAGTACAATAAGGGTTGAATTCTTTGAAAAAAAGTAATTAGCCAAATCCTTAATTGCAGAGTAAGAGTCCGTTGGAGTTTTTGTTGGTTTAAGATTCCCCGCATCAATTATTCTCACTTTTGCAGGAAGGCTTGATAAACTGTAAAAGTATGCTCGAATTAAATCGGGTGATTTTGATGATCCCGAATTTGAGGAATTCCGATTCTCGGGAAAACCAATAATTACAATATCTCCTTCTTTAACAACAGGAAATGACTTTCCGTGTTTGAAGGAAGTTATGTTCACAAGGGTAGATGAATCTTTACTTACACCACCTCTTATTGGCAGAGAATCTGTTGGATCAAGATAATCAGCTGGATTCATCGCTTTGCTTTTCCTTGTACTTTTTTCTTCTTATTGGTTGGTTTTTGCTCTCCTACAATTTTCACGCAATCAGTATATGCTAATTTATGAGCATCGGTCCCCTTGGGAAGTTTATAATTATCGCCCTTATAGTTGATGTAAGGTCCCCAACGACCATTTAGCAGCTGCAAAGTTGGATCCTCATCGAATACCTTAATCATTTTCTCCCGCTCCTTCTTTCGCCCCTCCTCAATAACTTCAATAGCACGTTCGATCGTAATAGTTATTGGATTATCCTCTTTCTTCAATGATACAAACTTTGAAGCGTGGCGAACATAAGGTCCAAAACGACCGATCCCTATAACTACTTCGTTATCTTCATATAGACCTAAGTTTCGAGGAAGGTTAAATAGTTTCAAGGCCTCTTCAAGGTCAATCGTTTCGATGAGTTGCCCTTTCAGAAGGCTTGCATATTGAGCCTTTTCCTTTGTTTCGGTATTCGTTTCGCCAATTTGGGCGATAGGCCCAAAACGACCAATTCGAACGGATACTTGTTTTCCTGATTTTGGATCGGTTCCAAGAACTCTCTCCCCCTTGCTGTAGTCTGATTCGAGTAGTGTTTTCTCAACCGTTTTATGGAATGGTCGATAAAACTGATCAATCATTTTAGACCATTCAATATTTCCCTCGGCAATTTCATCAAACTCCTTTTCAACCGTAGCGGTAAAGTTGTAGTTAAGAATATCGATAAAATACTCTACAAGAAAATCATTTACTACAATTCCAATATCGCTTGGGAATAGTTTTGCTTTCTCGCTACCAGTAATTTCAACCTTTTCTTCCTTGGTTACCTTCCCGTTTTTAAGCAGAATTGAGATGAATTTTCGTTCGGTTCCTTCCCGATCTTCCTTAAGGGCATAACCACGGGCAACAATTGTTGAAATGGTTGGTGCATAGGTTGAAGGACGACCAATTCCTAACTCTTCAAGTTTTTTAACAAGACTTGCTTCAGTGTATCGTGCTGGACGTTGCGTAAACCGTTCGTTTGCAGTAATCTCTTTGGGGGTAAGAATCTGTCCTGCCTTCATTGGAGGTAAAAGATCTTTGCCCGATTCCTCAGAGTCTTCATCGGTTGATTCGAGATAAACTCTTAAAAATCCGTCGAATAGGATTACCTCACCCGAAGCAATAAATTTATAGTTTGATGTAGATATGTTAATGGTAACAACAGTCTTTTCTAGCAGAGCATCGCTCATCTGGGAGGCGATAGTTCTTTTCCAGATCAACTCGTAAAGACGTTGTTCAGCACTGCTTGCTGTTATTTTGTGCTTATCGAAATAGGACGGCCTGATCGCTTCGTGAGCCTCCTGAGCTCCCTTGGATTTTGTCTTAAACCTTCTAGGATTATGGTACTTTTCACCAAATTCATCACAAATAGTTTTCTTTGCAGCCTCTATTGCCAATTCGGATAAATTTACGGAATCGGTTCTCATGTAGGTGATATGACCTGCTTCGTAGAGTTTTTGAGCAATGGTCATGGTTTGAGACACCGAAAAATTCAATTTTCGACTTGCTTCCTGCTGTAAAGTTGATGTGGTAAATGGTGGAGCAGGAGTTTTCTTCGAAGGTTTTTTACTGATATCCGAGATTGTAAAAGTTGCCTTTTTACAATTCTCAATTAAATCAAGTGTTTCCTTAAGATTACTGAGTTTATCGGAAAGTTCAGCTTTTATTTCAGTATCACCTTTAAATAGCGCGTTAACCTTAAAGAACGATGAAGACTTAAAGGCGAATACCTCCCTTTCACGTTCAACCAAAAGTCTAACGGCAACTGATTGTACCCTCCCAGCCGAAAGGGCTGGCTTAACTTTCTTCCAGAGGATTGGGGATAGTTCGAAACCGACTAACCTATCGAGGATTCTACGGGCCTGCTGAGCATTAACAAGATTATAGTCAATGTTACGTGGATTCTTTATGGCATTCTGAATTGCATCCTGAGTAATCTCATGAAAGACAATCCTTTTTGTTTTCTTTGGATCGAGCTTGAGAACTTCGCTTAGATGCCAAGCAATGGCTTCCCCCTCGCGATCCTCATCAGATGCAAGCCAAACGGTTTGTGCTTCTGCCGAACTTTTACGGAGATCATCGACTACCTTTTTCTTATCCTCGTTAACGATATACTCGGGCTTAAATCCCTTCTCGATATCGATACCAAGATTTTTTTTGGATAGATCGCGTATATGACCAAAGCTCGACTTAACAACAAAATCCTTCCCTAAGAACTTCTCAATCGTTTTTGCCTTGGCTGGAGATTCAACAATTACAAGATTTTTGATCATACCTAACTATAAAATTTGATATAAATACTGGCACAAAGTAAAACAATAAACGAAGTATCAGCAAAAAAATATATTAAAATACTTTTTTTACTGCTCAATACGGTTTTAAAAATTAAATAGTTAACACTCGAAAACACTAATTAACACTATAATTAGACAGCATTAAAAAAGCGTTAAGATTACCTTTTAAAATATTGTTAACTTTGTCACAGAATTTTTAAAAACCCAATTATGTCCCGACAAAAACTCGACGCTAAGAAAAAATTTAGATTATGGCTCTGGGGCTCTTTCGCCTTTATTTTCTTATTTGTAATTTTACTTTTTGTGTTCATATCCCTAGAATTCTTTGGCTCTTTGCCCACTTTCGAGGAACTTGAAAATCCCAAAAGTAATTTAGCTTCTGAGGTGATTTCCGAGGATCATAAGGTGCTGGGTACGTACTTCATTCAGAATAGAACGTTTATTGGATTCGATAAAATATCACCAAATCTGGTTAAAGCACTTCTTGCCACTGAGGATATCAGGTTTAATCGCCACAGCGGGATCGATGCTCGTGGCTTGGGTCGCGTGTTCGTTAAAACGCTGCTTCTCGGAAATCGTCAGGCTGGAGGTGGCAGTACGATTACACAGCAGTTGGCTAAAAACTTATTCCCCCGCGATACGGTTTACCATAGTTTTTTTATTACAAAATTTGCTCACCTTTCGGTGTCAAAGCTTAAGGAATGGATAACTGCGGTAAGGCTCGAAAAGAACTATACCAAGAATGAAATATTATCGATGTACTTCAATATAGTTGAGTTTGGAGGAAATTCGTTTGGTATAAAATCAGCCGCCAAAACATTTTTTAATACAACACCCGATTCAATCAAAATCGAACAAGCAGCTTTACTAGTCGGGTTGGTCAATGCGCCATCGAAGTATAGTCCTGTGCGCAATCCTGAACGATCAATTGCTCGTCGCAATTTTGTTCTGTCGCAGATGCATAAATATGAGTTCATCTCGAAGCATACCTACGACTCGTTAGTGAGAATCCCTTTAAAACTAAATTATAAAGTTCAAGATCATAATGTTGGACTTGCAACCTATTTTCGCGAAACGCTCCGACAAATCCTTATTGCGCGAAAACCTTTACCCAATTACTATTTTACCCATGATCAGTATGTAGAGGATTCGCTTCAGTGGGCAAATAACCCGATATATGGGTGGTGCAATAAAAATCTTAAACCCGATGGAACACCCTATAGTATTTATCGTGATGGCCTGAAAATATATACAACAATAAACTCTCGGATGCAGCAGTATGCCGAGGAGGCTGTTGAGGAACATCTGGGTAAAAACTTGCAGATTGAGTTTGATTACGAGCAAAAAATGAGCGGTAACCATTTGTTTGACTCCAAGTTAACAAACGAACAGGTTCGATCAATTCTCCTACATGCTATGAAGCAGACCGATAGATATAAATCCTTAAAACAGAAAGGGGTTTCTACGGAAGAGATTTACGCAAACTTCAACACCAAAACGAGAATGACCATTTTTACCTGGAAAGGAGAGATGGACACTCTGATGACCCCATTGGATTCAATAAAGCACTATAAGCGTTATTTGCGTGCAGGTTTTATGGCGATGAATCCTCATACTGGATTTATAAAGGCATACGTTGGTGGACCTAACTATAGGCACTTTAAGTATGATCAGGTGTTGCAGGGCAAGCGGCAGGTTGGCTCTACAATAAAACCATTTCTTTATACTCTTGCTATGCAAGAAGGATACTCTCCGTGTTATAAAATCCCAAATGTTCCTCAAACATTTCCTGAAGGTGATTCAACATGGACACCAAAAAATTCGGGTAGTACAAAGTATGATGGGAAAATGGTAACGCTCAAGTGGGGTCTTGCAAATTCCGTGAATAATATTTCTGCATGGTTAATCAAGCAGTTTACCCCTCAAGCTGTTGCTGATATTATTAAGAAAATGGGAGTTACTAGCAAGATTCAAGCTGTTAACTCGGTAATGCTCGGTACCTCTGAGATACCTCTCTACGAAATGGTTGGAGCTTACAGTACATTTGCAAACAAGGGAGTACATGTTGAACCCTTAATGGTTATAAAAATTGAGGATAAGAATGGTAACGTTCTAGAATCTTTTAGTCCTCAGAAAACCGAGGCCATAAGTGAACAAACGGCTTATCTTATGATTAACCTACTTGAGGGTGTCGTTAACAATGGGACAGCCTATGGGTTAAGATCATACTTCGAATTGCCGGGTCCTATTGCTGGTAAAACTGGAACAACTCAGAACCATGCCGATGGATGGTTTATGGGGATGCTTCCCAATTTGGTCACAGGTACATGGGCTGGAGCAGAGGATCGTTCAGTGCATTTCCAAGGAATCCACCTTGGGCAAGGGGCATCGATGGCTATGCCTATTTATGCACTTTTCCTCGAAAAAGTTTACAAAGACCCTCGCTTAGGTATATCACCAAACGACCAATGGGAGAAACCTTTGGTGGAAAAGTATTTCGATACCGATTGTGAAAATCTAAGGGGAAAGAAAAAGATTAAACGGGAAGAAATTGATGAGTTCTTTTAATCCTAATTATTCGTAAGACCCGGGATTGAATTGATAAGATTTTTGGTGTACTCGGTTTTTGGATGATTAAAAATATCATCGGAGGTTCCCGTTTCAACCAATGCGCCATTTTTAAGCACCAGTATTCGATCGCTAATATATTTCACTACAGCTAAATCGTGCGAAATGAAAATAAGCGTTAGATTTAGCTGCTCTTTTAGATCCTTAAGCAGGTTGAGTACCTGAGCCTGAACCGATACATCCAGCGCCGAAACGATTTCGTCGCAGATGATAACCTTCGGATTTACCGCTAAAGCACGGGCAATAACAATACGCTGTCGTTGACCTCCAGAAAATTCATGTGGATATCGGTAGTAGCTATCAGGTGGTAGTGCAACTCGGCTAAGCAGATCGAGTACTTTAGTTTTTCTCTCCTTCTTATCTCGACAGATCCCATGTACCTTTAATGGTTCAGAAATGGCCTGACCAATTGTTTTGCGTGGATTAAGTGATGAGTATGGATCTTGAAATATCAGCTGAACATCTCTTCTAAATTGCTTTTGACACTCCTTATCCATTCGGGTTAGGCTTATCCCTTTATAGGTAATTGTCCCCGATTGGCTTTTTATTAAGTTTAGCAATGTTCGACCTAGGGTTGTTTTCCCGGAGCCCGATTCACCTACAATTCCAAGGGTTTCCCCTTCAAAAAGTTCTAGGCAAACATCGTCAACCGCTTTGAATTGCTTGGTAGGGTTTCCCCAAAGATTCTTTCGGGTTGTAAAAGATGTAATTACGTTCAGAGCAGAATAGAGTAAAATATTTTTGATGCTTGATGATGAGTTATTTGGATTCGCCTCTGCTTTAGTAATACTACCATTTATAAAATCCTCGACTGTTAGCAATCTATGAGGTTTGTATGTTAGTGGAGGCCTACATGCGAGTAATCCTTTTGTGTAAGAGTTTTGAGGGGATTCGAAAATCTGTTTAACCAAACCCTGCTCAACAATTTTACCATGCTGTAGTACAATAACCCTATCGGCAATATCTTTTATTAGCCCAAGGTCGTGGCTAATAAATATCATGCCCATCCCGTATTTATCGCGGAGTGATTTTAGCAGTAATAGTAAGCCCTTTTGAACGGTTACATCTAATGCGGTGGTTGGTTCATCGGCGATTAGGAGTTCTGGGTTTCCCGATAAAGCCATGGCAATCATTACCCGTTGCTTTTGACCCCCGCTCAATTGATGAGGGTAACTGCTGTATACCTTTTCGGCATTGGGAAGTTGCATCTCCTCTAGGAGTTCGATACACCTCTTTTTTGCAATTGCACCTTTTAAACGGGTGTTAAGTAGAACAGCTTCGAGTAATTGCTTTCCACATCGCATGGAGGGGTTGAGGCAGGTTTGAGGTTCTTGAAAAATCATTGCTAAATGCTTTCCTCGGATTGTTTGAAATCTTTTCTCATCCAGTGAAAGTAGATTAAGATTTTCGCCATTGGTTAATGAGATTTGTGCTGAGCCACACTCAACAGATGCTTGAGGAGGAAGCAACCCCATTAAGCTTAAGGAAGTTATGGATTTTCCCGAACCAGACTCGCCAACAACTCCAAGAATTTCACCTTTCTTTAGCAAGAAGGAGACCTCTTTAAGGACGCTGATATTTCCAAATTTGATGGTAAGGTTCTCGACCTTAAGCATTACAATTCGGTATTTGAGAATTGATTTGAAAGAATGGCTTCGGCGATAAGATACCCATGCGCCGTTGCATAGATGATTGAACGAGTTGCTCCTGAGCAATCACCTGCAAATTTAAGGTGCTGCATCGATAAATTATTTAAACGATTGGAGTAGAACTTTATTTCGGGAGCATAAACTAGGTTATCATTATTCGCTATGCCCGGAATAACTTTATCGAGGTTTTCAATAAAATCGATTATGCTCTCAATAATTCTTCGAGGGAATACAAGGTTGACATCCCCAAGTATAAAACTCTTTGAATCGAGGGTTGGAACAACCCGATAAAGGTTCTTGGTTCTTTTCGATTCCTTGAAATGGCTATAGGTTTGGAGAATTACCTTATCCTCGCCAGCCAGAAGGTTCGATAGCTTCGCAATGTATGATCCATAACCGATTGGATCGTTAAAAGGCTCTGTAAACTTGAGCGAGGCGAGAATAGCAAAGTTAGTATTACTGCTCTTCTCCTTCATTTTGGCATGCCCGTTCACCGTGAGAAAATCACCGTAGTTTTCAGTTACCACAAAACCCGATGGATTATTGCAAAAGGTACGTACCATATAGCCTGTCTTGCTTCGATATTTCACCTTGAACTCGTACATCTCCTTGTTTATCTCATCCACTACATGATTCGGGAGTTCATACCTGATCCCCATATCAACCCGGGTATTATCGAGGATAAGGTTTGGGTATTTCGTCATCAAAGCATTTACAAGTTTATGACCGCTACGACCAACGGTTACAATTGCGTAATCAAACTTGCCATCATCATTAATCTTTGCACAATCCTTCTCAACATCGATTTCGGACACCTCGTAGTTGAAGTGGAAATGGATATTTGAGTGTGACGAAAAATCGCTGTATATATTGAATAGCACCTCCTTCAGTTGGTCGGTTCCGATATGGTAGAAATCGGCGCCAATGGGCATAAATCCTTTTTCG
>JAYTVX010000108.1:0-1963 GCA_043743775.1 Bacteroidales bacterium
TTATTTACGAGCGCAATACGTTAAAACTGCTAGCGGTTAACGAAGCATTCTTGAATCATAATGGGTATTCGGACGAAGAAGTGCTATCCATGTTTTTACCCGATTTGTACCCCGTTGAAGAAAAAGCATCCATTGTTGAGTTGGCCAAAAGCCTTCATGGGCATGCCTATGCGGGTGAATGGCATCATATTAGGAAAGACGGTTCGATTATTTCAATTATTGCTACTTCCCACGAACTTGTATATATGGGACAAGAAGCACGGATAGCTGTAATTACTGATATAACTGAACGTAAACAGGCAGAGGAACAAGTACATGTTAGCGAGCGCCAACTATCTCTTATTTACAGCAATGTATATGATGCTATTTATTACCTTCATGTTGAGGCAGAAGGTTTTTTCCGTTTCGTTTCAGTTAACCAAACATTTTTAAAATTGACAGGCCTTCATGAAGATCAAATTATAAATAAATGTATTAACGAAATTATTCCAGAGCCTTCTCTTTCAATGGTTGTTGAGAATTATAAAAAAGCAATTAGGGAAAAAAGAACAATTCAATGGGAAGAAATTTCTACGTATCCAACAGGTGAAAAAACTGGTTTGGTAACCATTACTCCACTTTTCGATTCTACTGAGATATGCACAAATATAATTGGAACTGTTCATGATATAACTGAACGGAAGCAGTCAGAGAGAAGATTAATTGAGAGTGAAAATAAATACCGAATACTGCTTGAGAACCTACCCCAAAAAATATTCTTTAAAAATAAAGAGTTGGTTTTTATTTCCTGTAATGAAAACTTTGCAAGTGAACTGAATATTAAATCGTCAGAAATAGAAGGAAGAACAGATTACGATTTTTTCTCAAAAGAAATTGCAGAAAAGTATCGGAGCGAAGATTTTGATTTCCTTGCATCGGGAAAACTATTGGAAACAGAAGAACTGGAAACCATTGATGGTAAGATGTGCTGGTCGCAAAAAATTAAAATCCCAATCAAAGATGAGAGCGGTGTTATTATAGGAGTACAAGGAATTTTTTGGGATATTACTGAGCGAAAACAGGCTGAGGTTGAACTAGAGAAATACCGTGAACATCTCGAAGAAATGGTAATTGAAAGAACCGTTGAACTGAAAGTTGCTAAAGAGCAAGCTGAATCTGCCGATAAGCTAAAATCAACTTTTCTAGCAGTCATGTCGCATGAGCTTCGCACCCCATTGAATTCAATCATCGGTTTTACAGGTATTTTACTTCAGGGATTACCGGGGCCAATTAACGATGAGCAAAGAAAGCAGCTAGGAATGTCTCAAAAAAGTGCTCGTCATTTGTTATCCCTTATCAACGATATACTCGATTTATCGAAAATTGAAGCGGGTCAGCTGAATTTAAGTAGCGATAAATTTAGTATTGAAGAAGTTATTCAAAGTGTTATAGAGCTATCAAAACCTTTTGCTCAAAGTAAAAAATTACTCTTAACTACAGCTATTGATCATACTCTAGCCGAAATAGTAAGTGATAAGTTTAGAGTTCAACAGGTTCTTATAAATCTTGTAAATAATGCACTAAAATTTACCGATAGAGGTTCTGTGCATGTTGAGGCTTTCCAAAAGGATCAAAAGACAATCGTTAAAGTAATTGACACTGGAATTGGCATTGAACAGATTAAAATTGACTCACTGTTTAAGCCTTTTATTCAAGTCGATTCAAATACAACAAGGAAGCATGAGGGCACAGGATTGGGATTATCGATATGTGAAAAGCTGATGACATTATTGGGTGGGAATATTTATATTGAATCTGAATTTGGGCAAGGAACTATTTTCACCATTGAACTACCAATGAAAAGCAACTAATTACTAATAAAGACCACAATGAAACTAAAAGTTTTAATAATTGAAGATAATGAGCAGAATATGTATATGCTCAGCTTTTTATTGCAAAACAATAATTATGAAGTTATTCAGGC
>JAYTVX010000109.1:0-8866 GCA_043743775.1 Bacteroidales bacterium
CCACCCGTACCAGCACCTAGGATTACTATTTTCTTCATATCTTTGCTATTGTTAATCATTTCACAAATATTGTGTATTTGAAAATTATATCTACTTTAACGCCCATTGATAAATATCAAGATTGATAAATATCAAAGAAAATAATATTATGCCAACTCCTTGTTTAGGTGAATCATGTGGTGAGTGCGGATTTAGGTCAACACTTTTTAACTGCCTTTCAAACGATCAGCTTGAGTTGCTTTCAAAGGGTAAGGACCTGATTAAAGCAAAGAAAGGTGAAGTAATTATAAAGCAGGGCGATAAGATAAAAGATTTTATTTTCTTACGCATCGGGCTTGCCAAGCTGACTAGAGTATCATCGGATGGGAAGGAGCAATTAGTGGGAATAGCCAGACCGAAAGACTTCGTCGGATTATTAAGTTTATTCTCATCGACGGTTCATCAGTACTCCATTACAGCCCTTGAGGATTCCGAGTTTTGTATTGTGGATTTTGAATTGATCAATAAACTTGTTTTGGAGAGCGGGAAGTTAGCATATAGTTTACTTCAAAAAATAAGTCAGGTTTCTGATATTCTTATTAGTATCAAGTTTGATATCGACAATCGGCAGTTAAGAGGTCGGATAGCTTATATTCTTAGTCTTTTTTCAAAAGAGGTATATGAATCAACAACGTTTAACTTACCCATATCACGAAAGGAAATCGGAGAGTTAATCGATATGCGGGTTGAGAATGTTGTTCGAATTCTTTCGGAGTTTAGAAAGGACAAAATAATTACAATCGAAGGTACAACCATTGAGATCTTGCAACCCGATAAACTGGAATGGATAAAAAATCACGGATAAACTTAAAGAATCCCTTTTATTTTTCGCGTTAACGCGGAAGCAAAAACAAAGTCATTAAATTCTTTATTGTCGCTCGAAAGTACATCATCCTTTGTTCCTTCCCACCACTTTTGACCTTGGTAGATATAAATGATTTTATCACCAATGCCCATCACCGAGTTCATATCATGGGTATTTACAATAGTCGTGATATTAAATTCTTCGGTAATCTCTTTTATCAGTTCATCAATAAGAATAGAAGTTTTGGGATCGAGGCCCGAGTTTGGTTCATCGCAGAACAAATATTCAGGATTAAGTGCAATAGCCCTAGCAATTGCTACCCTTTTCTGCATACCCCCACTAATTTCTGCTGGATAGAGGTGATTAAAGTTGATAATATTTACCCTTTCTAAACAGAAATTTACCCTTTCATGCTTCTCCTCCAACGTCATACTTGTAAACATATCCAAGGGGAACATCACGTTCTCCTCAACTGTTGAAGAGTCGAATAGTGCGCCACCCTGAAAAAGCATTCCAATCTTCTTGCGAATCTCCTTTTTCTCTTTAAAACCTATCTTGTTGAAAAGAATATCATTATAGTAAATATCTCCCTTGTCAACCTCATAGAGGCCAACTAGGCATTTTAGGAGCACTGTTTTGCCCGAGCCACTTTGACCAATGATTAGGTTTGTTTTACCCTTCTCAAAGGTTGCGCTAATGTCTATAAGGACATCATGATCGTTGAATGATTTTGAGACATGGCTAACACGAATCATGAGAGGAGAAGTTGAGTTAAAATTAGATTAAAGAGTAGGATCGCTACACTGCTTGCGACAACCGCTTTCGTGCTTGCTCGTCCAACTTCAAGTGAACCTCCTTCGACCTGATATCCATGATAAGCTGATATGGTGGTGATTAAAAAGGCAAACACCACGGTTTTAATCAGAGCGTAAGTAATATAGAAAGGGACAAAAGCATACTGAATGCCATTGATGTATTCCTGTGTTGTTACAACTCCCGTGAACCGACCAACCGACCAGCCCCCGACAATACCTACAACAATGCTCATCAATGTTAGAAACGGGTTGAAAAGCATCGTTGCTACAATTTTTGGTAGTATCAGATAGCTTGCTGAGTTAACACCCATTACTTCAAGAGCATCTATTTGTTGTGTAACCCTCATGGTGCCGATTTCGGAGGCAATGTTTGAACCTACCTTTCCAGCAAGGATTAGCCCTACAATGGTTGACGAAAATTCTAGTAGAATACTATCGCGAGCGGCTAAACCAATAAGGTATGATGGAAGAAATGGATTCTCAGTATTATATGCCGTTTGCATAGTAATAACAGCACCCATAAAAAACGAGATTATAGCAACGATTCCAATAGAGTTTAAGCCTAACTTCTCGATCTCTTTTACCGTTAGCTTGTAGTAAATCGTTTTCTTTTCAGGTTTGACAAAAACCTTTCCGAGAAGAAGAAAATATGAACCGATAAGATTAAATAGTCTCATAACAGGTTCAAAGGTAGTTTAGTTTTTTTATAGTAAAATGAATATGCTCAAATATAGTTAGCTTGAGTCATGATTCTCTAAATAACGTTGATTTTTATCTAAATAATAGATGCGAGTAGAACCCAAATATGTTTACTACCTTTGTTTCTCATTTAATCACATATGCATACCATGGAGAGTAAAGATATTCACTGTGTTATTATGGCTGGAGGGGTTGGTAGTCGATTTTGGCCACTAAGTCGTACCTCAAAACCCAAGCAATTTATTGATATTTTAGGAACAGGGAAGACGCTTTTACAGCAAACATTTATAAGGATGAGCAGGATTTGCCCATCCGAGAATATTACCATAGTAACAAGCCAAATTTATAGAGATATTGTTTTAGAGCAGCTCCCTGAGATTTCAGGCGATCAGGTTATCCTTGAACCAATGCGTAGAAATACAGCACCCTGCATTTCGTTTGCAAACTATAAAATCAAACAAAAAAATCCCAACGCAGTCATTATTGTTTCACCAAGCGATCATTTGATCTTAAATGAAGATAAATTTGTTGAAACAATAACTAATGCAATTGGATTTGCCGCTAAAAATGATGCCTTGTTAACGCTTGGCATTAAACCGAATCGACCTGAAACAGGATACGGATACATCCAGATTGGTGCTTCGGCGGATAAGCATAATCCCAATCTAAAAAAAGTCAAAACCTTTACGGAGAAACCAAATTTAGAGCTTGCAAAAGTTTTTGTCGACAGTGGAGAGTTTTATTGGAATTCTGGTCTGTTTATCTGGTCTTTAAGTTCAATTTTTAAGGCGTTTGAGAAACACTTACCCGAAGTCGATAGTCTTTTTAAGGATGTTTCTACTCAATTTGGCACTCCCAATGAGCATTTGTCAGTGGAAAGGGCTTATTCTGAATGTAGGAATGTATCCCTCGATTATGGAATAATGGAGAAAGCGGAGAATGTTTATGTTATCTGCTCGGAGTTCGGATGGTCAGATCTTGGGACATGGGGCTCACTTTATTCTCATTCAAACAAGGATGTCAACCAGAACGCTATTAATGGGGAAAATGTAATGCTTTACGATTCTAAGAATACAATTGTAAATGTTCCTGCCAATAAACTTGTTATACTTCAGGGGTTGGAAGATTATATCGTTGTTGAGTCAGACGAAATTTTATTGATTTGTAAGATGCAAGATGAACAGGACATCAAGAAGTTTGTAAATGATGTTTTAATAGAAAAAGGCGAAAAGTACACATAATCCTAGTACACCAGAGAACAAGAAAGGCTGCTAATTGCAGCCTTTCTTGTTTAATATTATATGAGCATTAATATTCCCAAAGATCATGCTCTAACGTGAACAAATCGTTTTTAATTCTATCGGATTCTTGCATATTGGGAACCCCACCATAGGTATATTCCTTAACAAGACGATTATTGTAAACGTTCGATTCCTGAGTGATATAGGAACTAAACCTCCGTTTAAAGAAAAGGTCATCAAAGGAAATCCTTTGTGCATCGTTAAAATCACTAAATACTGCAGTATTTGCTAAGACTTTTCTTGCTTCACGAAAATCAATCCAGAATAGGGGTTGACGAATAAGTTCTCCGCTAACCTCTTCTTCTCCACCTGTTTTCGTTTCACGAAAAAAGTGACGAATAGGGCAAATACCAATTATTCTAACCTGCATTGTTGAATACTGTTTATCGAAGAACCATTCCTCTTTAACAAGGAGCTCTTTAACATCCTGCCAGCGAATCTCCCCTTTAACGGAGATGGTTGTATCCATTCCGGTTGTTATACTTTGTTGGGTTTTAGTTTTATCTAACGCATCAAAATTTTGCAAAACTTGATTGTACGAAAGGAGTGTAGTAAACTCATCATCGAGTGTAGGATCGTAAGCGCTAATTTCATTATACTTAATGGCATCAACAAGTCTTTGAACTAAGCTAATACGATCTTGCATCCTTGCTGTTGGGTAGTATAGCTGATGGTTCATTTTTTCCCTAAGGTCAATAATGCGCCAAATCCTTTTGGTCCACATCATATCTGCCTCTCTGAGATGAGGGTATGGAACCGGAATGCGCTGTGGAATAGCCTCACGAACATAGATGCCATCCGTAACCAAAGATTCTTTCTTTTGGTCTTGTGCAGAGATGCTGAAAGACTGAAAAAATAAAACTGCACCGGTTAGTAAAATCGCTACTCTTCTCATATATATTGTTTCAATTATTTGATCTTGATTACTAAATCGTTTAACTCTCTTACATCACCACCAGGTCCAACCGCTTTAATATTGATAATATTAACAACACTTCCTGATTGGAGATTAGTTAAGATTCGTTTTTGATCATCAGTAAAAAGTTGATTATTGGAAGATTTTTCTTGGTTAAAACCACGAACCGTTGCTGCGAGAGTAAAGCTTGTAACAGTAAATTTCAATTCAAAGTCAAAATCCCTTGGCATTTCAGCGATAACTCCCATTGCTGCTGCAAGCTCATTCTTGGCAACTGTTTTGCTTGTTATACCACTTACCCTTGGATTAGGGGCTGGAACTTGTTTAATTCTAAATGTTTTTGTTCCCATATTCCGTTTGGCTCCATCAACAATAGCGTAAACAGTTATATCGCAGGTTGTTGCACCTGACCCAGGTTGAACGACAAAGCCCGTTGCTGTCTGCTTAAGAGTTCCCCGGCTGATCGTCGCTGAAATTTTATCCATTGATACCCCCGGAATTGAAATTTCAACAGGGTTATCAACCCCATTATAGAATACGTTCATCTTTGTAGGAGAAACAACTACACTTGGAGCAGCAACTTCGTATTGATGCTTAAATGGCTTTCGTGTAATTGAACCATCTGGAGCAGTCATTTGAATAAGACCTGACCAAAAGTTCTTTCCAAGGCGAGTCCCCTTTGCAGTATATATACCTTTACCCGATTTTGAAACTGGGATTGAGGATGAACCACTTCCCTTTGCTACATTATAATCATACTCCCCTGTTTCTTTATTAAACGTTGAGTCGTAGCTACAAATAAGTATTTCGGGTTGTTGGGTAGTATCTGATGCGGCAAGAAATACCTGCGCCTTAAAATCATTCCCTTGAATTACATAGGTTGAGGCAGGTATTACCGTTGCCTTTAACACGTTGAATTTAAAATCGTTGGCGCCAACTTGTTGTAAAAGGTAGTTAACCACCTCTGCTTCGCAGTTTAATATGTCTACCTGAACCTTTGTAAGCTGAGGCATGACTGCAATAAGAGGAATGCCTTCAAACCTAGAACTTTCCCATGTTTGAACGGTCCCATCCTCTTTGGGATCAGGGTTTTTAGTATCTAGAATTCCGTTTATGGATGAAACAAGTTCAGGGGCTTTTTGAGCATTTATAATACTTATTAAATATTCCCGAAATTTTACAAGTTTCCGTTTTAGTTCAAATGCTTTCCCGCTACCCTCAAGACCAATTAATATATTGGCACCTTTTTCAGTATCGGTTGTTTGCAGTATGAACTCACTAAAAATGTCATTTCCTTTAATGGCGGGTGACTCAGGACCTTCTGCCGATATTACGATTTCTCTTTTTAGCCCTTGAACATAATCAATTAAATCAAGTGCTTCTTTTTTTATCTCATCAGCTTTTACCTTCCATGGACCTACCTTAACTTTATTAAGGGTGTAAGCGTTCTCAAATTGGGTATATAGTTTTTCGTTTTTTGAACTATAGTTTTTAGTGGTTCTCGATAAACCATTGTCTACGAGAACAAATGCTCTAAGAACGTCAGTTGATACGTTCAATGCAAGCATTGCCGTCAGCACGAGGTACATCATGCCGATCATTTTTTGCCTGGGTGTTTCTTTTCCGTGAGCCATAGACTTATAAGTCTAAAGGATTATTTGCCATTCGACATAACATTCATCGCCGAAAGCATATTACCGTAGACAGCATTTAATGAAGAAATATTCTTATTGAGTAATTCAAGAGCTGAGTTGAATTTTTCGGTTTCAGCAACTGAAGTATTCAATTTCTTCATCATACCATCAACACCAGAATATACTTTTTCAGCTTCTTTTAAACGTTGATTTGTTTCTTGAAGATGAAGTTCGTGGGCAGCGTTCAGAGCTGACATATTTTTGTTCAACCGTTCAAGTTGTTCCTTATATCCACCACTACCATCGCTAATCATGCTTCCGTTAGCCTTCATGGCATCGGATAGTTGTTGATAGGTAAGGCTTAATGAATCGTTGGCTTGCTTATACGTTGAAGATAATCCACTAGCAGCAGTTCCAAGTTCCGAAGCAACTTTGTTCCCCGATTCAGTGATACGGACACTTACGTTTTCTCCAGCTTTTGTTAGTTGATCTTGGAGATTAGTTACAGACTTACTGACTCCGGTCATGAAGTCTTGTCCACTTTCAGCAACCAGGCCAGCTGTTTTCTGGTAATTCTCTGATAATATATTGATCGATTCATTGAGAACCTGTCCAGATTTAGAATAATTATCGGTGAACGAGCCAATCGATTCGGATGCTTTTTTCATCTTATCGGAATAATCGTTGGTTGCCACTGCAGCATTGGAGATATCGGCAAGTTTTGAAGAGGTGTCGCTGAGCTTATTTAAACCACGGCTGACCTTATCGAATAGCTCGGGGCCAATTTCTGCGTTTTCGAGCATCCTGTTAAACTTTTCAGTAAAAACTAATGCCCCTGGAGCTCCAACAGGAACTTGTTGAACTTGGGTTGATGATGTTGTTGCAGGTTGATTGCCTGCATTACCAACCATAACGCCAGAAATAATCTCCTTGATGGACTCAGCATCCAAACCACCACTATGTTTACTGTCGCTTCGATATTTTCGAAGTTCCTCTTCGTCTGACATGCCGGCTAATTCTGGGTAAACCAGCGTCCAATCAACTTCTTCATGAATTGGCTCAAAGGCCGAGAAGAAGAAAATGATCGACTCAATGGTCATCCCGACCATAAGCATCGTAGCCGCACCTTTCAGGTGAAGAATCTTAAACATGGCTCCAAGAATTACAATTGAAGCGCCCCATCCATAGAGATACTTCATAAAGTTTTTCCAACCCGATCCTTGGACTATTTCAGAAATATTAAATCCCATGGTGTTTAATTATTAAGTTATTAATGCACTTACGCGCACATTGCTTACTTGCCTCCTAAATAAGATTTTACACATCTAAATCCGACATATGATTTAGCTGTATCTTGATATTCATAAGAACGCACTCCAACTTGAAGGTAATATGCTATATCCTTCCATGAACCGCCACGTATTACTTTACGCTTTAATGCAGGTGGATCATTAGGTTTTGCGTTGTATTTATAGTCAGGATTCATATCATGCATAAATGAATAGGCGCTTTCGTCGTAAGCGTTTGCAGTCCATTCGGCAACGTTACCAGACATATCGTAAATTCCGTAATCGTTAGGCTCATAACTACCAACAGCAAGTGTTGTAAAGCCACCATCGTCGACATAATTACCACGCAGAGGCTTGAAGTTTGCAAGGAAACATCCTTCCGCATTACGGGTATAAGGACCACCCCAAGGGTACATGCTATGATCTAGGCCGCCTCGAGCGGCATATTCCCACTCGGATTCGGAGGGTAGTCTGTAATCATTCGATCCGGCCAAACCTTGTGATGCTAAATACTTATTAAATGTTTGTGTTCTCCAAATACAAAAAGCGGATGCTTGTTTCCAGGTTACTCCAACTACTGGATAGTTGTCGTATGATGGATGCCAGAAATATGTGGTTGTAAGTGGTTCGTTGTAAGAGTAGGAGAAATCGCTAATCCAGCACAGTGTGTCAGGGTAAACGTTAACCTTATCGCGAATGATGAATGAAGAACGATCGGTCACCTTAACAGGAACACCCATGTTGTTGATTACTTCTCCATTATCGTAACTTTGGGTTTCAAAATTATAACGATTACGTTTTTGTGCAGCTTGTTTTAAATCAATCCAAAAGTATTCGAAATCAAGTTTTCGTGTATCAATCTCTTTGCGATTGTAAAAACTTTCTTCCTTTGTATAGTACATCTCTTTAAGGATTTCTGCTTGCCCTTCATCGGTTGGATCAATAGGAACTTCCCAGTTAAGGGTTGGAGGATCGATTGGGTTACCAAATTGATCTTCGGAGATTGCAAATTCATCGTTTTGTGCAGCAAGAAGGCGCCGAGAGATAGAGTCGCGAACATAGAATACAAACTGACGATATTGGTTATTAGTGATCTCTGTTTGATCAATCCAGAAATTATCCACAGATATGGTTTTTGTAGGAGCGTTCACTGCCCATGCTACATCCTGATCGTTGCCACCCATGTTAAATGAACCCATGGGAACAAATACCATATTATATGGATTGGGCTCTGAATAACCTTTTCTTCCCGGCACACCAACAAGTTCACCTTGTGGATTTGGACCACAACTACTCAGAAAGGCTATAAGAACACTAAAAATAAGAAGCTTTTTCATAACACTCCGTTTATTTAGCAAATAACGTAAT